>JAHJSD010000078.1 GCA_018830585.1 Patescibacteria group bacterium | reverse complement strand
GGCAAACCTGTGTAACAGCAGATTTGATCTGGTTCATCTATAACTCAAAATTCGCAAGTGACCCAAATCGCTAAAATTATGAAAAAACATGCCTATCTTTGCGTAAATCTTTTTCCAAAAATCAAAGTGGCGAAGTCGGGAAATAAAAAGGGTCTCAAATCTTTAGCTCAAACTTTTAGATAAGGACTGATTTTACTTAGCTGAAACCGGAGATTATAAAGCCGATCCAGAGAAACAACCTTAGTTTGTCTTCTGATCTGAACGATCTTTTTGGCCGAGACCGGACCGATCCCGGGAACTTTAATTAAATCCCAATAAGAAGCTTTGTTGATATCAACCGGGAAAAACCACGGATTTCTTCTGGCCCAGATGAGCTTCGGGTCTTCCATTTCAGAAAGAAAGCCGTTTTTGTCTAAAGGAATATCCCAAGGAGAAAAATGGTAAAAACGCATTAGAAAATCCGTCTGATAAAGTCTATGCTCCCGAACCAGCGAAACAGCCGGTCTGTTGGCTAAAGGGGTGTCATCGATAGGACGGAAAGCGGAGTAAAAAACTCTTTTTAAACCGAAATTTTTATAAAGAAAATGAGTGGTTTTAACAATTTCACCGTCATTTTCATCCCCGGCGCCAACAACAAACTGAGTGGTTAAACTGGGAATCTTCTTGTCGGCAAAAAAGTTTTTTTTAAGTTCCCCTTTAATCAGGGAAAGGGTGTGGAAAAAACCTTTTTTCAAGCTTTTTTCTCCGGAAAGGCGCGCCAAACTTTCATCCGTCGGCGATTCGATGTTTAAAGAAATTCTGTTGGCTAATTTGATTGATTCCCGGATTACGCTTAAGGAGCTTTGAGGCATAATCTTAAGATGAATGTAGCCGCGATAATAATATTTTTCCCTTAAGAGGTGAACAGTATCCAACATCCGGCTCATTGCCGGATCAGGCCCGCCGGCAATCCCGGAAGACAAAAAAAGACCTTCCACTAACCGTCTTGAGTAAGCCGAATCAAAGGCTTTGGCCATCTCGTCCGGACTGGCGCTAACCCTGAGACAAGCGCGATCCCGGCGGAAAGCGCAATAGCGGCAATTGTTAAGACAAGCATTAGTTTGCAAAACCTTAAAAAGCCGGCAGATATGGTTGCCGGCGACTTTAGCGTGATAAACGCCGGGGATCTCGGTCGTCTTGCCAAAATCCTTGGGCCCGCAGGTATCATATTTGGCTCCCGGACCTAAAACGGAAATTTTTTGATATAAGTCCACGGAAAGGTTAAAACTCAAAATTAAAATCTCAAAGCTACAGCTTAAAAGTAAAAGCTTTTCTTAACTATTTTCCGGCTTGACAACTCTTTGGACTGATGTTACTATCTTTAGTAGACAAAAGTCAATAGACTAAAATTTACTATTCACTATTTGGCAGACTGCGGGCCAACCAGTTAAATTTTTAAACTAAAGAGATCTCAAATGGATTATCAAAAACTGACCGAAAAACAAAAAAGGGTCTTGGAAATCATCATCGGCCAAATTAAGACTTTAGGATTCTCTCCAACAATTAGAGAAATCAGGGATCGATGCCAGATTAAATCGCTTAGAGGAGTCACTCTCCAGCTTGAAAAATTGGAAGAAGCCGGTCTTCTTTCGAGGAAAAAAGGGGCCAGAAACATCAGAATAGACCCTTCTTTACTCCAACCTGACCAGGGGTATTTCTCCGTTCCGTTGATGTCCAGCAGTATTCCTGCCGGGACTGCTTTTTTTGCCGAAGATCACGTAGACAAATACATCAAAATCTCACTACTCCAAAGCCGGGGGCTGAAAAATGTTTTTGCCGTTGAAGTCTCCGGGGACAGCATGATCGGAGCCGGGATCAACAGCGGTGATATCGCTATCATCGCCCCCCAACCGGTAGCCAATGACGGAGAAATCATCGCCGCCCTGTATGAAAACGGGGTAACTTTAAAAAGGTTCAGAATTGTCGAAGGAAGAGCGATGCTTTTTCCGGCCAACCCGAAATATAAACCGATCTTGGAAAATTTTTCTATTCAGGGAAAACTAATTAGTCTTATTCCCCAAAAAAAGACATTACCTAATTAACCCGATCCATTAATTAATCTTTCCTGGTTAAGGTGGTAAACTACTGGAGTGAAACTGATAAAGACCGCTTTTCTTGCTTTCCTGGCTCTGATAATGATTTCTGCCGGGATTATTTTCTTCCAGTTTAAGGGTCCGGGCAAAGATAGCCATCAGGAGAGGTTTGTCGTTAAACCGAATGACACCGAAGAAATAATCATCAGCCGCCTAATCGAGTCCAAGTTTTTACGCAACCGCGAAATTTTTGAGATCAGTCTTTTTCTTCGCTGTTGGAGGCAGAAGGGCTGTCCTGTCGTCGGCCAGAGAATAAACCCGGGGGCTTACTTGGTTTCCAATAGTGTCAACGCTTACCAGTTAGCTAAAATTTTGCTTCAAGAGCCTTACCAGAAATGGATCACCATTCCGCCGGGAAAAAGGAAAGAGCAAACCGCCCTGATTCTGAAAAGGTCGCTTAACTGGACCGAAGATGACGTTTTTTCATTTATCGGTTTAGCGGAAGAGGGCTATCTATTTCCCGACACTTATCTGATAGACTCAAAGGCAAAGCCTTACCAGGTCGCCCAAAAGCTAAAAGCTAACTTCGATGATAAGTTTGATAGCCGAATTTACCAACAGTTGCTGGCTGCCAATATCAGAAATGATACCGCCATTAAAATCGCCTCTTTAATCGAGCGGGAAAGCGGCGGAGATTATGATAAGCCGATTATTGCCGGGATTATCCTGAACCGTCTTGAAAAAGGGATGAGACTGGAAATCGACGCTACTGTTCAATACGCCCTGGCTTCAAGAGACTGCCAGTTTTCACAGGCAGATCCGAAAGGGCAAACACCAATCACCGAGTGCCACTTCTGGCCCGTAGTAACAGGAAGTCAATTAAGAACGACCCCGTCTCTTTACAACACCTATCTGAACCAAGGGCCGCCGGTCGGACCAATCTGCAGTCCAAGCTTAGCTTCAATTGAAGCGGTAATCAACCCTGCCGATACCGACGCCTTTTTCTACCTCCACTCACCCGATAAAAAAATCCATATCGCCGAAACTTACCGGGAACATCAGGAAAACATAGAAAAGTTTTTAAGATGACTGGCGAAAACGATTTTAAAACCAACTGGTTTCAAAACTCTTTACGTCATTGCGAGGAGTGTTAACGACGCGGCAATCTATCTTTAAAAACAAGATCGCCACACTCGCTTCACTCGTTCGCGATCACTTTTGAAACAGGTTCAACCAGAGCTTCAGCTTTAAATGCCTTAAGAGTGTCTATGATCGGTACCGGGCCGGACGGCCGGATACTTAAAACCCCGGAAGCAAGGAGGCAAAGAAAGCGGGGTCTGGCGCTACTCAGAGAATTAAAAACAGAGGCAATTGAAAAAGGTCTATTTCCATCATTAAAACCGACTAAGAACTCCTGACGGGAGGTTTGTCTATTTTTTCCCAAGCAAATTCCTCGACTCCCTCTTTGGCAACAATTTTGATATTGTCCCCGGAGGTTATTTCATTATTTAAAATCGCCCGGCTGATCAAATCGCCCAAAACCAAGTCTATCATCCTTTTCATCGGTCTAGCTCCATACTCGGGCTGGTAACCGTCTTGGGCTAGTTTGCGGCAAACATCCTCGCTTATTTCTAAATAAATGTTTTTCTGCTTTAAACTGCGCTGCAAATCTTCCATTTGCAGATAGGCGATTTTAATTAAATCCTCGCCTCTGAGGGGTTCAAAAACAACCACCCCATCAAAACGGTTTAAGAACTCAGGCTGGAAAAAACCTTCTCTCTGGACATAGTCGACCACTTCTTTCTGCAGCTCTTCTCCGGAAAGACCCTGAGAAACCAATTGCCTCACTTTTTCCGCGCCGGCGTTGGAAGTGGCAATAACAAAGAGATTTCTACAGTTGATCTTTCTCCCAAAAGCGTCGGTGAAATAACCCTCGTCAAGAAGGGTCAAAAAAAGATTGTAAATTTTTGGAGGCGCTTTTTCTATCTCGTCTAACAAGAGCAGGCTTGCCGGCCTGTTCCGGATCGAAGGGGCCAAGACACCGGGCTGGTTTTGCGACAAAGAGCCCAAAAGCCTCATTATTCCCTCATCAGAAGCATATTCGGCCAAATCAAAACGCAAAATCTCCTTTTCACTGCCGTAGTAAGCCGAGGCCAAAGCCCTGGCAGTCTGCGTTTTGCCCACTCCGGTTGGCCCCATAAAGAGAAAAGAGCCCACCGGCCTGTTTTCACCTCTGACACCGACAATTCTACTCCTTAAACTCTTGGCAATTAAAGAAACCGCTTTTTCCTGGTCGATTAACCTCCGGTGAATAATTTCCTCGAGATTGTTCAGCCTCTTTTTTTCAGAATCGGCAGGAGACAGCAACGGCAAGCCCACTTTTTCCGAAAGAATCTGGTCCACCTTGGCAGGTGTCGCCGTTTTTTGAGATTCTTTCTCCAGACTGAAAACGACCTCGTCTAAAAGCTCAAGCGCTTTTTCGGGAAAGGGAATGTCGGTGATATAGCGGTCGGTGCCGTCTAAAATTCTCCTCAGCGAAGGAATGGTAATCACTGTTCTTTTAGTTTTTTCCCACTGGTAAGCGGCCAAAAGCAAAATTATCATCGCCTCGTCTTTGGTCGGCGGGATTACCTCAACCGGTTGGAAATTTTTACGCAACTTCAGGTTGGGAGCTAAAAAACGCTCGTAGTCAACCTGGGAAACGATGGCAATAATTTTAAGCTGGCCCTGTTCCAAAAAGGGTTCAAAAACATCGGTAAAGTCAATTCCCTCAACGTCGGAGTTGGTCAACCGGTGCAAATCTCTGATCACTAAAATGATATTTCCCGCTCTGGCTGCCTCGTCCAAAATCAGGGAAAGTTTCTTTTTCTTCAGACTTAAGTCTGTTGTCTCTGAAAGAAGAAAGTTATAGTCGAACTCCAGAACCCGGCGATAAGACATCTCTTTTCCCAACTGGCCAGTACCGGCGCGATAGGCAAATTCCAAAGCGACAGTGTACTTACCCACTCCGGGCTGACCGGTCAAAAAAACACTTTTGTTGCTGGAAAGAATTCTTTCCATTCTAAAAACAACCGGTTCCCGGCCGATTAAGTGGTGGGAAAACGGCCGGGGAGCAGAAAGATCAACTACATAGTTATTCAAGCTGGGGGTATAGCCAAAAAGCAGCTCCAATCCGATACCGGGACGACCAAACAGTTTTCCGTCAAGCGAACCGGGCGGTTTTTGCTGGGCATCCCACCAGTAGGCGGCTAAAAAGATATCCTCTTTTAATAAACCTCTTGCATTTAAAAAATTCTCAAACTCATCGGTCGGCTTGATTAACCCTTCGACCAAGGCCTGATACGAAGACGGAGGAGCCGATTTTAAAAATTCCAAATTTAGGTTAGTATTGCTGATCATTTCCTCTTTGTTTAGGCCCACGTGGGCAAAAATAAACACCCCTGCCCGGTTCTCCCAGAGAATCCTGGAGGCAAAACCCGGATTCCTTTTAATCTTATTAAACAGTTCTTTGGCAAAAGAGAGTGACTGACCTTTCTCCTGCCAAAAAGGCCTTAATCCCAAGGGAGGAAAAATTAACCAGATTAAAAAGAGCAAAAAGCCGGCAATTACCGTCAAAACAAGGATCAGAGAAGCGGCCAAAACCACGGCAAGGCGGACCACTGCGCCGATAGCGCGGGAAATCAAGTTAAAGGTAAACCTGTCAAAAAAACCTTTTAGCCCCGGACTGTCGGATTCTTCAATAATCAATCTCTTCCAGGGGGCAAAAAGGGACTTGATTAAAAGACCGATTGAAAAGTAATGATTGACCCAGGTCAGAACAAAAAGCCAACGATTGAGAAAAAAGTTTAAACCTTTGGTATAATGCCAGACCAAAAAAGACATCAAGCTAATGATAGCATGTCAGGGGCTAACCAACAGATGACACACCTGAAAAACAAGTACCGTTCAAAGGTCAAAGCGAAGGCGGACTCTCTTGTTATTCTAATCTCGAAGAATCCTCTCGTTTCCCGTCATTCTGACCCGCCCAAAGCTACGCAGTTGCTGGCGGGGAAGAATCCCCCCCTCATATACCAGCAACTTGCTTAGACAAGGGCCGCGCCCGCCAGACGCTGAAGCCGTCAGGCGATGCGGGCGGGGATTCTTCGTCATCAGAATTCCTCAGGATGACGAGGTTGTTCCAGAGAGGGGTCCTTCGTCATCGCCCAGACGTTACGTCGGGAGAAGAATTTTCCCTGTACCCTGTGGTGGTACGAGGCCCCTAATCTTCGACAACTTGCCATCGAAAAGGGGATCCTTCGCTACACTCAGGATGACGAGTCAAGAAAGCCATTCTGAGCGACTCCACTGCAGTGGGAAAGCCGAGGGCTGGTTACGCCTACCGGCCCGCTTCGACCGCTCAGCGAGGCGAGCAGGCAGGCCCGCCCGTGGTGGACAAGACAGGCAGCGAAGCGCCTCCTTCTTCCGTCATTCCGAATTTCTGCCTCCGGCAGAAAGAGGAATCCAGCGCCAGCGCCTATTTCCCTTCTATCACTCTGAGCAAGCCTTACGAGACAGGAATCCCTGCCTGCCGGCAGGGCTACAGAAGGATACAGGGGCCTTAGAATCCCAAAGGGATCCCTTCGGGATTTTCGCTTTCGACGGACTAAAACTCAAACTTAGCGAAAAATTTATGTTTAACCATTTCGGTAACGATGAAATAAGAGACCACTACCAAAGCAATCCAAATCCAAACCGATACCGGCAAAAGACTGAACTCAAAAACCTCTCTGCCGAAAGCCAGAAAAGGCATTAAAACCACCAGCAAGCTGGAAAAGAAACTAAGAACGATCAGCCATCGGCTCGGTTTGCTTCGGAAGAACAGCAACTTGGTCCGGATCGAAAAAGTAACCATTATTTCCGAAAGCGAGGACTCAATAAACCAAGCTGTCCTGAAAACACCGGGGCCGACCTTCCAAAAAAGAAGCAAAAACAAAATCAAAACAAAATCAAAAAACGAACTGATCAGGCCGAAGTAAAGCATGAACATCCCGATCAGCCGGATATTCCACCGTTTCGGTTTTTTAACAAATTCACCATCAACATTGTCGGTAGCAATTGCCAAAAGAGGGATATCACTGATAAAGTTGTTTAAAAGTATCTGCGAAGGCAAAAGCGGGATAAATTTTAAAAATAGAGATGAGGCGGAGACGGTAAACATATTGCCGTAATTGGCGCTGATGGTATTTAAAATATATTTCATAATATTGCCGAACGTTTTTCTCCCCGCTCCAATTCCTTCGGCTAAAATCTGCAGATCTTTTTTCAACAAAATAATATCCGCCGCTTCTTTAGAAATCGCCGCCCCGGTATCAACGGCAATACCTACATCAGCCGCCTTTAAAGCCGGAGCATCATTGATTCCGTCACCCAAAAAACCGACGATATGTCCTTCCCGGTTCAATGAAGCAACAATCTTATACTTCTGCTCCGGAGTAACCCTGGCAAAAACACGGCATTGATTCACGCATTGATCAAAATCCCTATCATGAAGCCGGGCTAAGTCTTCTCCGCTGATTATTTTTTCCGTCTGGCCGATCAAGCCGACTTTGACGGCAATGCTCTTGGTTATACCGATGCTGTCGCCGCTGATAATTTTAATTTTTACCCCTAACTTTTGGAATAATTCCAAAGACTTGGCCGCCGAAGCCTTAACCGGATCACTGAAAAGCAAAAACCCTAAAAGAGTAAGATTGTTCTCGTCTTTGATCACAGAATCGGCCTCTTTCATTTTTTTCCGAGCCAAAGCAATCACCCGGTAACCCAAACTTTCATAGCCGGCCAACTGTTTTGCAATTTCCTCTCTTTTCTGTTTTTTGATCAAAACTGATTCGCCCTTAACTATAACTTCGGAAACTGCCGCCAAAACAGATTCCGGAGCTCCCTTGACAACCAAGCAATAATTTTCAGACCGCTCCTTTTTAGCGACCAAAACACTCATCCGCTTCCGCTCAAAATCAAATTCGTTTTCATCTAAAACCCGATAGCTTGCCAAGCTTTTTTTAAGTTTTCCGGCTATTCCACTTTCCCAAAGAGCTTTGTCGGTGGCATTAGTCGGAACCACTTTACGCTGATGGTTAAAACCACCGGTACAAAGCAAGGCTAACCTGAGCGACTCCTGATCCAAATCATCACCGTTAACGTTTTTAAAACCGGCAAGAGAAAATTTGCCTTCGGTCAACGTGCCCGTCTTATCGGTACACAAAGTGTCTACATTTCCCAGATCCTCAACGGAAGCTAACCTTTTGACGATTACTTTTTGGCGGGCCATTTTTAAAGCGCCTTGAGACAAAGTTACCGTAATTACCGCCGGCAGCATCTCCGGAGCAATTCCTACCGCCAAGGCAACAGCAAAAAGGAGCGATTCGAAGATTCCTTTTTCCAAAAAAGCGTTGGCCAAAAATACGAAGGTGGTCATAATCACAGTAACCTTGAAAAGAAAAGAGCCGAAATTTTTTATCTGTTTTTGAAAATCGGTCTCTCTGGGGATAGCAGACAAGAGCTTGGCTGTTTTTCCAAAAAAAGTGTCTTTAGCCACCGCCGTCACCACCCCGGTTGCCAAGCCTAAAGAAACCGAAGTTCCCATAAAAACCATATTTTTTAAGTCTTGAGGCTGGCTGCGCTTTTTGCTGACGGTTTTCAGATCCTTGACCACCGGCTCGGATTCGCCGGTTAAAACCGATTCGTTAACGGCCAATCCGTCCAAAGAAATCAGTCGGATATCGGCCGGGACAATATCCCCGATCCTTAATTCCACCAAATCTCCCACGACCAATTCTTTGTTTTCCAAAGTCTGCCACTGGCCGTCTCTTTTTACTCTTATCTTGTGGCTGATATATTTTCTTAACTTCTCCAAAGCCTTTTCGGCGCGATATTCCTGGAAAAAACCAAAAAACACGCTTAAAAGCACCAGGCTGGTGATTACCCCTCCCTCAAGATGTTCACCCAAAAAATAAGAAACTGCCGCGGCTAAAAAGAGGATTATTATCAGCCAGTTTTGAAGCTGTAACCATAAAATCCTTAAAACCGGACGCGAAGATTCTTGTCTGATCTCGTTCAAACCGTCTTTTTCCAGCCGTTTTTTAGCCTCGATCTTCTTCAGACCGTCGGCGGAAGTACCAAGCTCTTTCAAGAGAAGTTCTGTCGGTCTGCTCCAGGAAGCCGGGTTAACCATAATTACCTTTATTAAACCCCAAAAAGCTGTCCTTTGGCAATAGTCCAAGAGTTAGATCACCGGGGAAGGCGGGTTTTAGGAATGATATGTTATAGTAGTTCTCAACTATGCCGTCTCAAGTATCTTTGGCCAAAAGTCTAAGCTCTTATTCCGGAGTCCAAAGAGCTCTGAAAGCAATTATGCCAAATTTGAAAGAGAAATTGGCAAAAGTTGACCGGATAGTGGTAAAAGTTAATTTCGTTTCCACTTATACGGAACTATCCGCCACTCCGTTCGAAGCGGTAAAAGCATTCGTCTACTCAATTGAGAAGTTTCATCAAGGCGAAATTATCATCGCTGAAGAGGCTACTTTAGGCAACAGCGACGGAGGTTTCAACCGGTTTGGTTTTTTAGAATTGGCTAAAAATCCGCAAGTTAAATTATTGGATTCCGCCAAAAGTCTTACCGAAAAAGTGACCATAAAATATCCCAATGGCAAAGTAATCCTCCCTCTGGCAAAAATTTATACTCAATCGCCTTTTATTGTTTCTATCTGCCGAGCGAAAACTCACGATGCAGTGGTAACAACTCTGGCAATTAAAAACCTTTTGATGGGGGCAATCCAACAAAAACTTTTCGGCAACCGGGGAAAGGTTCATCAAGGCAAAAACATCCATTGGATTTTGGCCGAAATCGCCAAACACACCTTTCCCAATCTGGCAATTATTGATGGTACTATCGGTATGCAAGGAAACGGTCCCTGTAACGGCACCCCAATCAACTCCGGTTGGGCAATTGCCTCTTTGGATCCTCTTGCCGCCGACTCTCTGGCCTCCTACCTGATGGGGTTTAAAATCGAGGATATCGGCTATCTGAACCTGATCAAAAAAGAAGGTTTAGGCTCGCTTTATCCGAAAGATAAAATTGAAATTTTAGGTGAAAACCCGAAAAAATTAACTACCCCCTACCGTCCTCACGATACTTTCGAAAACCAGCGTCTGTGGAAAAAGTGAAATACACACGGGCTTATGCCCGAAGTGAAACAGGTAGGGTACCGGAAACGAGTTACTACCGAAGTGTCAACAAACCACCTCCGAGTTGGTGGAAATTGGTAGGACTTTATCGGGTCAGGCTTTCCCTTCCCCAACCCCTACTAATTCTCTTCTTTCTGAACCAAAGGGCAAACCTAGATAAATGACTATCATCGTATGGATTCAGTCTCATTTTATAAAGGAGATAATATACTTTTAAAAGGAGATAGTCTCCTTCAGAAACGTCAAGGTCTTGTCCTCCTTTTAGGCTCCTTATTACTTTCTCCTCTTCCCTCCTAATACGAGGAGTCATAGCCTGCGGGAACTTGTCAGAATCTAAAAGCATTGCATTGAAAGATTCGTTGACCAAATCCTCATGCTTTTCCCAAAAACCTGCATAAACTGACCCATCAGCATAGCTCTGGTATTTTTCACAAATTCGCCAGGCAGTTTCTATATCAAAATGTTTAGGCGGTTGATCAGCCAAATAAGCGGGGATTAATAAAGGGTGAGTCCAAAAAAATAATCTGTCAGAAATCCTGTGATAGTCACCCCTGGGAGAATAAAAGTGCCTTTTGTTAAAAATACTACTCCCTCCCAGATGGAGCGGGAAATGATAATCAATATCTGTTAAAAGAACTGCCTGTTCCAAGATTTCTCTTCTTGCTTCTTCAAAAAAAAGTTTTCGATCCGGAAATTTTTTCTCCAAGCTGGAAAGTACCTGCAAAGCGGCTAAAGAGCGGTGTAAAAGCATCACTCTACTTCCTTCCTGATCTTTTTTATCATCAGCCACATCTTTAATAGAGACTCTTTCT
Source organism: Patescibacteria group bacterium (assembly GCA_018830585.1). Lineage (GTDB taxonomy): Bacteria > Patescibacteriota > Microgenomatia > UBA12405 > JAHJSD01 > JAHJSD01. The sequence goes on along the minus strand of JAHJSD010000078.1, from coordinate 28,073 downwards.
TTTGTCACCACCATAGCGGCAAGTTGGTCAAGTTCAAAATCCGCCGAGATTTCAAAGCTGACAGGAGGAAAAAACCGAAGCAACTGATCTCCATTTAGACCACTGCTCATTTTTTCTATTGCTACTTTTGTTTCTGCCAAAGCGGTCATTTCTGCCAAAATTTTTCTGCCGCGAGAAAACCGAGCCAAAACAGTTTCAGTAATTTTAGCAGAGTGAAAATTTTCGCCTGTTACAGAAAAGAGATCATCATAAAGACGATACATCAGTCCGTTAGCCACCACGTTAACACCGTTTTCAACCGGCGAGTTAAAAAGTGAAGTATTTCGATCCCAATGAAAATAATTTTGAGCCATAGATGTCAAAAGCGCCTTTTCAGACGGATCCAAGTCCCTAAAATAAGTTTCTCCTGTCTCTCTGACAAAACTTTTAATTCTTTCTATAAGCAAGCGTTGGTATTCCAAGTCTCTTCCTTTAAAAACAATCTCTGCGTATTTTTCCGCCAACTTTATCCTTCCCAAAGACCCTTCTTTCGAACCCAAAACCAAATTGTCAAGGTCAAGTATCTTTCCAGACCTTACGGCCTTTACCAGATCAGAAGGGATTGTTGAATGAAGTTCCTGTAATTGACCCAGTTTGTGGTAAACCTGATCAAAACGGGCTACCGCCAAATCGGTATCTAAACCAGCAGAGCTGATTTCAGCGTTTTTGGAAAAACCGAAAAGAGCGTTGATATATAATTTCCTTTCCTGGTCTGTTTTTGGAACTGTCTGCAGACCGTCCAAAATAATACCAATTGACTGATCAAAAACAGACAGTCTTCTTTCGACAGAACCCATGCCGTACCAAGGGAAATGTAAAGAATCTTGCTTGAGAACGATACTTTCCCTAAAAACCTCTCTAAAAAAACTTTTACTTGCCGCGATCCTTTTTGCTAAGGCTGGTTCTGACGAATCAGTATTTCTAAACAGATATTGGTAGAAAAGATCCGCATTTTCTTGCCAAAACCAAAAAGGAGTTTCACCATCCTCAAGATCAGCTAATTCTACCCTTCCTTCAGCTATTCTAGACAGTCTTTCCCGCTTTTCCGGGCCAACATTATAATAAAACCGATCGTCTTTTGTTCCCGGTAAATAACCGGGGCCAATATAGCGAGCCTGCTTCCACTGAGGATCAGCTAAAGACCAGACTGCCAATTTAAGAGCATCGCCCCAGCTGGTCTCCGCCGTCACGCCCTTAAACCACGACCTTTTGTTGAAATTATCACCAGGCAAGCTTAAAACCTGACGAGCACTGCTTCCATAAAGAATATTTCTTTCAAATTGTCTTCGGCCGTAATGAAAGTTAGCAAAAACCATAGCAAAAAATAATGATCGACCATCTAATAAGCTTTTCCCTCCTGCTTTCAGGCTTTCTCTTTGACCTTTTGTAAATCTATCAAAAAGATACTCAGGTTGTTCGCGTAAAAGGTAATCATAAACCTGCTTGTAGGACCCCTCGTTATTATTCATATCTGCGGCAATACGAATGATGCTGTCAAGAGCGATGGCCATACCAAAAAGGAGGTTTGCGCGGGCATCGTTGACAATGAAACTTCCTGGTACCGGCAAAATTCTTTCTCCTAGAAGCCGTGCATCTTCCCGGCCTGTTTTTGGATCCACTCGAGAAACCTTAAACGCGGCCACTCTCTGGTAATTTTCATCAAGTTCTTTGAGCGGAAGAGAGGTTTCTCTTTTGGGTAAAAAAACAGCCCAGTAACGTTCTTCATCAGGAGAAATTAGGCCATCCTCGTTCGAATCTATAGCGGCATAAACAAAAGGGTTAGTAATACCGTCAAGCACATCCCGAAAAATATCGCCGTGGCCGTCTTTTGCTTTTTTACCCCTAAGACCGCTCTCCCGCCAACCGATAAGGTGGAGCAGTTCGTCAAAAGCCTCCGATGGAAGACCGGTTTCTCCGGCAACTTGCTGACAAAGCGCGTCTATTTCTTCTTTTGTCGGATCAATTTTCAAGGAACGGGGGTCGTCTAACCATTCCTGGTATCTTTGCTCAACCAAATTCAGCAAATCCCAATGGGTTGACTCTAAATGAATACCAAAATTCCCCAAAAAGCTATTGGCTTGCCTTAATTTTTCAGGCAAATCCGGCTCTCTTCTTTCAACACCCGCCCCCATTTTTTTCAGTTCTGATATTGGAACTCGCTTTGCTTCACCACTATCTAACATCAAGTCTATCACTCTACTTACGCGTTCTTGGTGGGTAGGCGGTTTGTCAGTTTCCGGATTCGCTGGAGTGGATGTAGGAATTGCCGTCTTCTCTACCTGCACAGGGGTAACAGGTTTTCTCGCCGCTTCTGTTTTTTCAACCACAACAGGGATATCATTTCTTACATCAACTTTAGGTGTTCCTATTGGCCGGGGAGTTTCTACCGACCGGGGAGTTCCTGCTGGAACAGCTGTTGATAGTGGTTGGTTTCCTATCACTTTTTCTGTTTTCGGAACGCAAGCGGCAAGCATTGCCGCTCCAACAGCAGTCCCTATTCTTCTTATAAAACCCCGCCTATTAACAACAGACGCTCCCCCTCTCCTTCTTGCCATAGCTTCCCGCGTATCTTCTGACCGGAAATCTGGATTTAAAACTCGGTCAGCTATCTCTGATACTCTCCGCAAAAGACCTGGTTTTTTCTGTTCTCCCTGTGCTTTCTGTACCACCCGTAAAAAGAGTTCTGGTTTTTCCGGGATAGTGATAGTTGGCCCGACTTGTTGTCTAAAAAGTCTTACTTGTTCAACCGGGGCAACAGCTCTTTGTCCTGGTTGTTCTCCTGATGATTGGGACAGAACTAAACTAACAGGTTTTCCTTCTACCCTTTTGTTTCCGTTTCCAGAAGATTGCCCTCTTACTCCTTTTACTGCTCTTCTTGGTCTGATTATTTCTGGTTGCTCAACTCTGACTAACCCTTCCGAAGCGGCTCTGGGTGAAATCGGACAATCCTTACTGGGACTGGGAACAGGGCTAACTGAAACAGGATCGAGAGATAACATTCTTGGCAGATCAGATAACCCTCCAAAAAGAGTCTCTGAAAGAGGAGCTGGCTGATGTGTTAAAGAAACTGTTTGCGGTCTTCTTTCTGTTGTCCTGGTCTGTCTTGATTTGGTTTTCGGCGTCGGAGCTTTTACTTCTCCTCCCGCGTTCTTTTCGCCCCTTCTTGTTCCCAACAGTTCAGACAAAATTCCTGTTGGCCCTTTTTGTCTATCGCCGGCCTTTTCAGACTGAATTGTTTCTACTGTTCCTATTGAGGAACGAAACACCCTTGTCATTTCTACTGGGTTCACCGGTCCGCTGACTGCTACTGTGTTTCTCTTACCAACTCCTGTTGGTGATTCAATCGGTAATCTGACCGCCTCTAAAGGCCCGGAAAGAAGCATGGCTGGTTTAATTAACGACCCGGCTGATCCAGAAAGAGGGCCAGGAAGCCAAACAAGTCTTTTTGGTCCAGGATGTTTGCTCGTTACAATAGTTCTAATCTGACCAGACGGCCCTGTCGTTCCTCTCCGGGCAGACCCCCCTCTATCCAAACGGTCTTTTACCCGAGCCAACAACTGTTTTACCTGACCCTCGGGGGAGAAAGTTGCTGAATCAGCAGATGGAACTACTGACCAGCGAGAACACACCGTCAGCGCTCTTGGACCTGAAGAGTCCTGATCTTTTAACATCTTGACTGATCCTATAATATGGGAGTGTTTTTGTCAAGTTTTTATCGAACAATTAGGGTAAATTGAAGCTCCTATGGCTATGGAAGGACACAGCAAGCTCAGGATTGCTTTATCCGAAAGATAAAATCGAAATTTTAGGTGAAAACCCGAAAAAATTAATTACTCCCCATCATCCTCACGATATTTTCGAAAACCAGCGTCTGTGGAAAAGATAGAGGGAAATATTATCCTTTCAAAGCCACTTAATATATATAGTATATACTATAATACCATGATACCATGAGACTAAGACTGCGGGCCGGGCTTAACCATTGGATAGCAATTGAAACAACCGGCGGACGGAGAAATGAATATGTCAACAGCGCTGACGGACTCCGGTTTCCGAGAAACGGGCTGGTTCTTCCACACCACCAAAGACTGGCGGTGCCGAGAGGGAGTTTTGGTTTGGAAATTATGACAAGTATCGGCCCAACTTTCCGTCAAATCAGAATTGGAGCAAAAGTAGTTGTGGTAAAAAAGCCTGGGTTTTTTTTGGGAATAGTGCCAACCAATCCTCGCCAGCCCTTACGGGGAGTAACGATCGGCGGAAGGGCTACTACCCGTATAGACGAAAAAATTGTCCAAAGAAAGCCCTGGCAAATAAACAGAGCCCGCTACACCGGTTAACCGGTTACCGCGTTAAAACTCCAACTTATTCCGGGAAAGCGAAAACCCCGATGTTACGTTAAAAGAGAAACCTCCTTTCCCCGTCATTCTGAGCGGAGCGAAGAATCCAGCGAAACCCCGTACCAGACGGTACGGGGCGAAGCCGTAAACTTATCAGTTTTAACAGAACACACGGGCTTTAGCCCGTGTGTAGTTTATTCTATATCTCCAGCGGGATCCGATTCCAGCCCGGAATCGGCTGTTGAAATAGGATCAGCAACTGCTTCCAAAGCAGGATTCGAGACGGGTTCCGGCATAGGTTCCGGAACTATTTCCGGAGCAGTGTCCGGAACCGGTGCCAATACCGGAGCTTCCGCCGGGGCAGGCGCGGAAGGAATCATTGCCGGCGGTTCTTCCGGAGCAACCGGAGCGCCAATCTGATCGTGTTCCACCTCTTCGGCCGCCATTGCCTCTTCTAAAGTAGCCTGAATTGTCCCGTCCGGATGGTTGGGCGGGCTATAAAGAGTGTAAAGCTTAAGGTCTTCCACCAGCGAGGTATTGATCACATTATGCCTTGATCCGGCAGGAACCACTACCGCGTCGCCGTCGGCAACGACAAACTCCTCTCCGTCAATGATTACTTTACCCTGGCCTTTTTCAAACCGGAAAAATTGATCCACAATATCGTGAACCTCCAGACCAATTTCTTCACCCGGCCGAAGGCTCATTACTACTAATTGACTATACTTGCCGGTAAATAAAACTTGCCGGAAATTGGCGTTAGCCGCTGTCTTTTCTTCGATGTTGGTTTTAAAACCAGTCATTTTTTCCTCCTTTTTTAAAAAAATAACAAATAAATTTGAATATTAAAAAAATCTCAAAAGACTCAAAGGATAAGGAATCATTACCGTTCGAACCCCTCGGTTTGAGCAGTTCGACTGTCATGAGCTCACTATCGAATGACTCGGGACCGAAGGCCTGTCGAAGACAAGCCTTTTCACGTTTATTGTTCGAGTTTATCGAGAACTGCCTCTGGACAAATCCTTCTCGACACAAGTTTACCCTGAGTTTACCGAAAGGCTCGAAGGATAAGCTGTTTTTTCTTCCCGAAAAAATCTCTAATTGGTAAGCGCGCAAAGTATTTCCAGTTTGCCCGGATCTTCGGACCCGACTTTAAAAGTCCTCAGATTACAAATTGTAGCCGCGCTTTTATAAGCAAAATAATCGATCGCCCCAAGGTCGCGATCGTAATCAACCGTTTTTTTGGTAAAGTTTTCGCTTCTTAAAATCCCGTCTATTTGATTAAACTTAACTAAGACATCTTCTGCTTTGCCGGCATATTGGTAACCCTGACCGTCAAATGAAATTATCTCCTCCAAAACACGCCATTTAACCGAAAACTGTTTTTTACTTTCAATCAAAAAGCCCAACTCTTTTTCTATTTTTTCCAAAACCATTTCTTTCTCCAACACGGTCGGGGCGGAGGCAGTTCCCTCTCCACAAGGATCTTCCCACCCACCCAAACATCTTTGCTCCGGTTCGCACCAGCGATAACCGGCGGTCAAATTACAGCCGTGCTGGTCTAAATCAGCTTCTTTACTGCCATTTTTCTTTAAACTAAAACTAACCAAAAAATAGGCTGCTCCGCAAATGACAACTATCGCCAAAAGCAAAATTAAGAAATTGTTTTTTTGTAATCGTCCTTTCATATTTTCATTTTACACTAATTGGCGTTAATTCAAAATCACGACAAAAGACGGGCTACCCCATAACCAACCCCGCGACTGACAACAACCAAAAAGGCAATAGCCAGGTGTTCCATTATTGCTTTCTGGGAGTTTCTCCCCTGCTCTTTTGCCACTAAAAAGCTAACCACCGCCAAAAGCAAAAAACCCCAAACGACATCGACTAAAACCGCCAAAGAAGAATTGAACAGAAGAACCGGAGCGACAAAGGTGAGAGCGAAAATAAATTTGGCCAAAAAGGTCGAGATTGTTGACTCCCAGATTTCACTTTGGCTGTTTCCGTCTTTGGATTCTTCGGAAATATGGATTCCCAAAGCGTCGGAAAAGGCGTCGGCAACGGCGATAGTTAAAATGCCACCGACTACCGCCAGTTTGGAATGGGTACCGGCATCCAAACCGACGATTAGACCCAAAGTAGTAATTACTGCCGAAGTTAAACCAAAGCTGAAGCCGGTTTTAAAGGAGGTTTTCATTAAAATATTTTAGCAGTTTTAAAAAGGCCGGGGTTTACATTTAACCCCGCGATCGCGGAGTTAAATGTAAGGAAGGTAAAGGTGGAGCTGTATTTATTTTTTGAACAAGTAGAAATTCATACAGCAAGAACTATCTTCTCAGAAAGAGCTAACTTCAAATAACTACCGGGGTCGTTCTCTGCACTCAGGACAAGTTATTCTACCCCGCCTGCTACCTGAAACTCTCAACACCGGATCGTAGCCCGGAGTTCGTTCAAAAGAATTTCTTGCTTCCTGAAAACTTGAATACCAACCGGACCCGGTCCCAGGTACTTTTGCCGCCTGTCCTGGCGGCACCCAAACTCTGCCGCAGCAGCAACGCCTAAGATTCAGTTTAGCCAACTCTCCCCGCCATTTTGACATATCAGCATATTTTATTGAAGCTCCGAGGTCTAACAGGCCTCGGATTCTTCGTATGATAGACAAACGTTTCTTCCGTTCAAAAGCTGAAATCCCTGCCTGCCGGCAGGCAGGCGCCGACCTGTCCACCGAAGCCTTAGCGAAGGTGGAAGCGAAAACAACATTTACACTCAGGCTCGCTATCCATCCGAGGCTTGAAAAGCCTCGGGCCCCGAAGGGATCCCTTCGGGATTTTCGCGAAGGCGGACCAAAATAAGAGAAAAAATGACTCTTTTTATGAAAGAAACAGCGAAGAAAGTCGTCAAAAATAGAAATAAAACAAGATACCTTATCAACCGGGGAAGATTGACGGTTTTACATCTCTTTTTACAGGAGGAAGTTTTGCCTCGGAGTAATCTATTCCGGCCCTAAGTTCGGCACTGGTCAAAGAACAACGCGCTGTTAGCCGAACACAATCGCTCTTGCCCTCCTGGCCAGCCCAGACAGGTACAGATACCAAACGCGGACAAACACTGCCTCGAGAATCACAACCGAGAGATTCCTTTTGGTTCGGGCAAATCCCGACCCTATTTCCCATAATTCAAAGATGATAGATAACTAAAATAGTTCCGGAAGGGTAAACTCAAAGTTTTTAAACTCTTTCAAAGCAGTCACTGCCAAACACCAATTGTCGTTAGCGGAGGTTATCCGTTACCCGATGACCTTCTTCTCCTTCTGGGCGCTACAAGAGTCGGGTGCATTTGTCTCAATCTTTCTGTCGCTACCCCCACCGCATCTCGAAAGCTTTTGGGTGGTCCAGGTAAAGTATGAGTGTCGTAACAACAAGGACCCTCTATGATAGAACAATCCCCTGAGTGAGCAAGCTGCCGACTATCTCCGCTACCAATCATCCTTCTATGTTCAACGAGCTCATCGCACGATCCGTCTACGGAACGTACTACACCCACCGCAGCATACGGGCGACCATTTCCCCATCAAAATAACAGTAGTCTGGGGTCGGCCTCCTAAAGCACTCCTCTCAATTTTTATAAAATTCGCCATTTACTCTCCTCCTTAATCGCAAACATTAAACAGAGTATGCAATAGGACATTATAGCACAAAAAAGGGGCTTCTTCAAAAAAGCAGGGTCAGCAGGATAAAGACAAAAACAAAACAGACTAACCAGCCAGCGGTGAAGGCGATCAAATGAACCGCTTCCGTTTTTTTCTTCTTCTCCCAAAACAGAATCACCGGGTAGCCCAAAGCTATCAAGGCGCAAATCAGGGCTGAGACAATAAAAAGAGTTAAGAACAATAACGGTCCTAAGAAGTTAGCCACTTTGCCAAACCAGTGTTCACCCTGCCAGAAAAGCAAAGCAACCAGGCCGCAATAAGCAACTAATCCAGCCGCTTGCAGAAAACCAATCACCGGCAGAGATGTTTCTTCTTTTTTACCGAACATAAAAGCAGTTTAGCAAAAAATTATTGCAACCGTCCACAACTGACTTTAATATCGCTCTTGCCTGTTATTGTCGGTATCATTGATTCTTCCGGATTAAAACCGGAAAGGGCTTCAGTGATCAGACAAACGGTTTTTCCCTTTTGATATCCGGCAGCCGAACCGATAGTGCCGGCGCTGACATTATAAACATCAACGGAAAAGCCGTTATCTTTCAAAAAACTTTCGATCTCTGATATTTTTCCACTGGCAATTTCGGTGGCGCTAATCCCCTCGCCGGAAACAGGCAAAATCTCCGTTTTGACCGCTTTACCCTCTTTCTCTCCTTCAACATTCCAGTTAAAATCTACTTTGGCAATACCGGAAAAGCTTTCCGAAAGCGAGTCTTTCATCCGACTAAACAGATCAAAAACTTCTTCATTATCACAGGGCTCCTCCCACTCACGAATGCATTTTTCCTTGGCCTGACACCAAGCATATCCGGCAGAACCGATACAACCATGTTCATCTTTGTCGCCGCCGACTATCTGTTCGTCTCGTTTTTCAACAATAGTCACTTCAACCGGTATGGTAATTTCAGTGCCTTGATCCTCTTTATCCTCAACCTCGGGCAAAGGTTTCGAAAAAAGCCAGAAAACCGCCGCCACTGCCGAGACCGCCAAAGCCAAAAAAATTAAAAATTTTTTCTTCATCTTTCCCTCCTTGCCAATTCGGAAATTGATCCCTTATCCTTTAAGATTTTCCCTGACAGAAAAATAACTAACTCTTTCGGTTTCCCTTGCCAATTACCGATTTCCTCCGAAATTTTCATATTCTAAAGCAGGTCTGAATTATCCAGATTCTGGGAAATGAATGGCCCAGATACCACTCCCTCAACCAAGCGAAGGCAAAGGATAACATATTTTAAACCTTCTTTCTTAAGAAAATTATCAAACTACCGATCAGGCCTATCAAAAAAATGACCGGAGAAACCAGAATGGAAATAAGAAAAAAGGCAACATGCAGAAGCTCCATTAAAAAGCCCAAAACCGGAATGTTGTTAAATAAAACACCAAGACCGTAAAAGAAATTATGTAAAAAAGCGCCTCCGAAAAAGCCAACCGCGCCAATACTGGTTAAAAGCAAGAACTTTCGAAGAGGTTGCTTTACTTTTTGCCTTAAAACCAAAAAAAGCAACAATAGTCCTAAAAGAAAAATTAAGATTAAAATAACCATAAAGGCGGTTCCTTGAATTAATTGCCTAAAAGCAGGAAAAAAGAAGCTGGTCAAAACAACCAAGAAGGAAGCTGTCAAACCAAAAAGGACTATCGGTATCACACGCTTTTTTGCCACTAAGACTATTTTACCAGAAATTTACTCAGAACTGTTTTTTCGCAAAACAGTCTGGATTGATCTGGCCCGGTTAATTGATGTAAAATGAATTAGTCCGCTTTTGGAAGAAACCGAATGATCACTACCCACAAATTGCTTAAAAGCAAAAGGCCGAATGGTCCATTGTTTAAAAACAAGGTCTTAATTTTTCTTTTATTTTTGTTTTTGGCGGAAAACTTCCTCTATTTTAGCTATCTTTTGGCGGGCAGAAAAAACCAATCTAAAGTTTTATCCTCGACCACCGAAACCGGCAGCTGTCCTTTGGTCTGCCAGGAATTAATCGATCGGAAAATTAACGCGGCTTTACATAGTTTGAACAAAAGCCGAATCAGTTCCAATAAAACGGTCAGTTATCAGTCTCTGGGAGCCGGAGGCAACACCACTGAGAGAAGCTGGACGGTAATTCCCGGTTCCGATTTTTCTTTAAACCTGAAAGACTACCCGGCCGGGGTTAAGGTCTATTGGGTCGGCAATCTAAAAGCCGACTACGGCAACAGCCGCTGTTACGCCAGAATTTATGACAAAACGAATTTCCGGGCAGTTGACTATTCGGAACAATCCAGTAGTCAGATCGTTTTTGAGAACTTAACCAGCCAAAGCTTAACTATCTGGTCGGGCAGGAACGATTACCAATTGGAAATTAAATCTTTAAACGGAATTACCTGCCGGCTGGAATCGCCAAGCCTGATTTTAAAGTATTAGGAAATCTATCCGAAAATAAACTTCGAGAAAACAGTCCCGAAAAAACCCTCTTTAAAAGGCAAGTTGCCCGGTATGAGGGGGGTTCTTCGGTTTTGATAAACTACACAGGCTAACACCCATGTTTTCTGTTAAAACTAATAAGTTTGTGCCCTACCCAAAGCCAACACCCCCGGGTGAAAATCTCCAGACACCCCGGGGGTGAATCGCGAAATTTACGCTTCGATAGATTCTTCCCCCGCCGCTGCGGGGTCAGAATGACGAGGGAAGGGGATTCTTCCCCATTCGACAAAGCCTCAGGGTCAGAATGACGAGACTGCTCCGGCCGGCACCTGAGGAATTCTAATGACGAAGGATCCCCGCCCGCAACCCGCCAACAGCTACGTAGTTCTGAGCGGGTAGCGATGGCGGGCGCGGCCCGTCAAGACAAGCAAGTTGCCAGGAAATTAGGGGCCCCGCACCACATAGGGTACAGGGTAAAATTCTTCGCTTCGCCCTGTACCGAACGGTACGGGGCTACGCTCAGAATGACGGAAGAAGAGGCCTCTTGTTCCCAATGTTGAATAGGGGTTTTGTTTTTTAGAATTAATTCCAATTTCCAAGCTTTAAAATGACCGCTCATTTCAAAGATCGTATCAATGAGCGGTCAAAATTCACCCCTTCCTATTATCCTAACCCCGACGTAACGTCGGGACGACGAAGGATCCCCTTGGATTAGAGCAGGTTGCTGGTTTCATGGGGATTCTTCGCTACGCTCAGAATGACTGTGCTGCTCTGGCCATCATCTTGAACCTCGATCCCTTACTCTCCACCGTCATTCTGAGGAATTCTGATGACGAAGAATCCCCGCCCGCAACCCGCCAACAGCTACGTAGTTCTGGGCGGGTAGCGATGGCGGGCGCGGCCCCTTTGGGATCAGCAAATTGCTGTTTTCACGGGGATTCTTCCCCGCCAGCAACTGCGTAGCTTTGGGCGGGTCAGAATGACAGGAGGCGAGGGGATTCCTCTCCCGACGTAACGTCGGGATTTTCACTATCTTGAAATAAAACACGAATCATATAGCGCTAACTACGCGTGGCTACAAACAGCTGCCAACAGGTTCTTGACATCAAATCATCAAAATGCTAAAATGTTATTATTATGTTGCAAAGAACAACCATTTCGTTAAACCGGGACTATTTAGACCACTTGAAAATTTTGGCCGTACAAAAGCAAAAAAAACTCTCTGAACTAGTTAATGATGCCGTCAGAGCCTACCTATCTTCAATCAAAACCAGGAAGACCGGAAAGGGTTTTTTTGAAAATCTATCTAAATTAAAATCTAAGTTAAAAATAGACAAAGCCCAATTAGAAAGCTATATCTTAAAAGGTAGACTTTAATTCCAATGGAGCAGGCTATTTTTGACGCCAGTTTTTTCTTGTCTTTTTTGCTCCCAGATGAGGAGTCCTGTCAAAAAACACTCCGGAAATTTATTGAAGGCGAACTGTTGTTGGTTGAGCCGTTCATTTTTAGTCTGGAAGTGATTAATGCCCTAAGATATGCTTTCGCCTCAAAGAGAATACCAAAGTCTAAATTAATTAGTTTGATCGAATCTTTTCAAAAAATAGATAATATTGATTACATCTACGATTTTAACCTGCAAGAACTTGTAAAAACTTCTTTGAAATTTGATATTTCCGTTTATGACTCTTGCTACTTATATCTATCCCAAAAAACCGGCATTAAACTTTACTCTTTAGACAAAAAATTGACCGGTCTTATTTAATGTCGATAACCAACACCCCCGGGGTGTCATACCTGAGACACCCCGGGGGTGGATTTCATCTTTTGAAAAATAGCTTCTCACAATTGCCTAAGCCCAAATTATCCTGTAAACTCTCTTGTTAATGGAGCCCCACGAACTGATCCCAAAGGGACCATGGTTTTCTTGGTTCACGTATAAAAACCATTATCTTGGCCAAATAAAATCTAATGACTTTGCCAAATTTTAAATACTTTCACAACAATAAATCAAAGACATTGGACTTGGTGCTACAAGGAGGCTCCTACGGAATGAATTCTTCCTTTTTGGAAAAAGTAATCGCATCCTGCAGAAATAAAGGCTATTCTGTTTTAGCTCTTAACTTTCCATATTTTGACAGAGGAGAAGAAAAATCATCCGGTCCTGGACTCAAAGAAGAGTTATCGGTTCTTGGTGAGGCGATGAAGTTTGTTAAAGCAAACGATTATGGACACGTAAGATTTGTGGCAAAATCACTTGGAGCAATTGTTGCCAGTTATTTTCTAAGGAACTTGCCAAAAGACAAGCGGAACAAATACTCAATAGTCGTTTTGGGATATGTAACTGGAAGTATAGATTTGAAAAGATTTTACGGGAATATCTCAATTATTCAAGGAGAGAAAGACAAATTTGGAGGGATTGATAAAGTAAAACGAGATTTGAAAAACGCCGCCTCAGGAAATATTTCTTATTTTGGAATCAAAGGCGCAGATCATAGTTACCGAGACCCAAAAACAAAAGAACCGATTTATGAAGATAAAGCAATAGAGATTCTTTCTTTGTTGTAATTATTATTATCTTGATTCCAAAATTTCTCTAATTTTTTTCCGTAAACTTTTTTTAATCCCGGCTCCTTGTTTTCTAACTCCCTCTTTTTCTTTCTCACTGAGCTTGTTAAAAACCTTTTTGTATTGAGAATAGTACCAAATGTGGCCCATCCACCGATATTCCGGAATTACTCGGTCAGGAAGTTCTTCCACAATGTATCCTTTGTCACTAATTTGTTCGGTAGACCAGATATCTTGCTAAAGCCAATGCTAAGCGATAAACAGCTTTCCTTTTTCCCCTTTTCAGACCCCTCATAAGATTAAGTAACTTATCCGCCTTTTCCAAATCTGTTTTATCCTCTCCTACGATTCTTTGGTTTCTTAAGATATCCCATTTTTTGCCTAATCCCGGGATATCTACCCCTCCGTCCGAAGCGAGAACATACCAACCAGTCAGTTTGGATATTTCGATTGCTTTCTTTTCTGCGTTCCTTTCGAGAGTTTTTTGATCCTCTTCAACTTTGATTTCCAAGCCGAATTCATTCCAAAAATGAATTTTAACATCAGGAAAATTCCCCAAAAAACACACCATCTCAGTTGCCTTATATTGATTTTTGGTACCGATCAAGATATCCATCGATAAATAATATAACACAACTTTGAAGAGGTCAAAACGATTTAAATGCTATGATAAAAAATTGAGCAACTATAGAGAAAGCGAACAGGGCAAAGAGATTGAATTTTTTAAGAAAGTTTCTCTATGCCGGGTTTATTTGGATGTTTCGGGCGGTGATACTGCCGTCGGGATTTTCCGAGCCAGTAACAAATATTCGTACCCCTTCAACCAGGTCATCTTTGGTACCTGGAGCTGATTTGTTAATCTGAACAGAATCGCCAACAAAAATTATCCGGGAACTATCATCAGGTAGTTTAACGGTAATGCTTTTTTTGTCTTGGCTGATTATTTCTCCCCTGACTGATCCTGTTCCCATTCGCTGCCGAACCCCGGCTGGTAAATTTTGCTGTCTTGCCCCTGCTCTGGACTGAAAATCAGCTCTTGAAGGTTGTTTACCTTGCTGATATTTCATCCCGCCATAAAAAGAGCCAACCCCAACCGCAATAAGCAAAACTCCCAAAATAATTAATATTTTTGAATTTTTCATTTTGATTTTCGAATTTACTTTTCACCTCCTCCCTATTCACCTCCGAGGAGTCAGATGTTCCACTTCGTTCCACTCTGCCACCTCGCAGGTGTTTTTAGACTACTTTATTCATAACGTAATGCCTCAATTGGCTGTAGATTCGCCGCTTTTTGCGCCGGATACCAGCCGAATAAGACTCCAATAGCCGCCGATACCCCAAAAGCCAAGAGAATAGACGATAGCGAAAGGGCAAACGGCAACCCCATAGAGCGGGAAAGCACATAAGCCACAGCCACTCCTAAAACTACCCCAATCAATCCGCCGACAAAAGTTACCATCACCGCCTCCAGTAAAAACTGGGCATTAACAATTTTTTTCTTGGCCCCCAAAGCTTTTCTTAAACCAATTTCCCTGGTTCTTTCCGTCACCGTCACCAACATAATATTCATAATGCCAATGCCGCCAACTATCAATGAAATAGCGGCAATTCCCGACAAAAGAGTGGTAAAGGTGCCGGTTACCTCAGTGGCAGTTCCTATAATATCTGCTTGGGACATAATCGAAAAATCTGCTTGCGCCGGGTCATTCAATTTATGCCTGTCAAGCAATAAGTAGCCCACTTGGTTTTGAGCCTCAACCATAACATCTTGATTGACGACTTCAATAGAAATCGAGCTTAAATAATCAACGCCGAATAATTGTTTTTGAGCTGTTGTCAAAGGTACATATACTCTGTCGTCCAGATTCATAAAACCGCTTCCGCCCTTACTGGCTGTTACCCCCACCACTCTAAAAGTCAACCCTTTTATTCTTATGTCTTTGCCAACCGGGTCAACTCCCTCTCCAAATAAATCTGCCGCAGTTTGAGGTCCCAATACCGCCACCTTGGACATGCCGTCTAGATTTTGCTGGCTAATAAAAAAGCCCGACGACACGCCTACGTTTCTCACCTCTGTATATTCCGGGGTTACCCCCACCACTTGAGTGTTAGTATTATTGCGCCCGGCCACTATTTGCTCCCGGCCGGAATATTCGGGTGAAACCTTTTTAACAGTGATAATCTGTGGAGAAGTGATGATCGCTTTAGCATCGTCATAAGTCAAAGTTTGACCCCCGCCTGCGGCTCCACGAACTCCACCGCTTCTTTGGGCTCCCGGCGACACCGTCAACAAGTTTGAACCCAAAATTTTTATCTGCTCTTCAATTGAACGCTGACTTGCCTGACCCAAGGAAACCAAAGCGATCACACTGCCAATGCCAATCACCACCCCCAACACAGCCAGACCAGTTCTGACTTTATTCAAGGTAAGAGTGCTAAAACTTTCTATTGCTAATTCTTGATAATCCACAATAATTAAAATTAAAAATTAAATACCAAATATCAAAGACGCATACCACTGGTTTCAAAACTCTTTACGTCATTGCGAGGAGTGTTAACGACGCGGCAATCTGGCTTTAAAAACAAGATCGCCACACTCGTTTCACTCGTTCGCGATCACTTTTGAAACGGGTTTATATTAAAAATGTAAAAATTTTAAAGTATTTAAGTTTGTGTTTTTAACTTTTAGTTTTTTGTTTTTGGTTTTTATTGTTTTTATTGTCTTCAGCTATCCATCCATCTCTTAGGTGGATTGTTCGTTTGGCATATTCAGCAATCTCTTTTTCATGAGTAATCATCACTATTGTGTGTCCTTGTTTATTTAAGTCTTGGAAAATTTCCATAATTTCCTCGGCTTGTTTAGTGTCAATATTGCCTGTTGGCTCGTCAGCCAGAATAATGCTCGGGTTCATAGCAAGCGCTCGAGCAATGGCCACTCTTTGCTGCTCTCCTCCCGACAATTGGCTGGAACTGTGATAAAGCCTATCTCCTAAACCTACCATCTGAAGATACTTTTTAGCTTTTTTAGTCCTTTCTTCCTTTGAAACATCTCCGTAAATCATCGGCACCATGACATTTTTCAAAGCTGTGGTTCGGGGCAATAAATTGTATGCCTGAAAAACGAAACCAATCTTTTTATTTCTAATCTCAGCCAGTTCGTCATCATCAAGCTTACCCACATTTTCCCCATCCAAAAAATAGTTACCCTTCGTGGGTTTATCAAGCGCTCCCAAAAGATGCATTAGCGTGGATTTACCTGAACCGGAGGGACCCATGATAGCCAGAAACTCACCTTTTTTGACCTCAAAAGACACATTATCCAAGGCTTTAACTTCTACCTCTCCTGTTTTGTATATTTTGGAGATGTGAGAAACCTTAATCATCATATTTTCTTTAAGCTTGCTAACGGACCATCCTCATCATACCGCCCGCACCAGCCCCTCCAAATGGCGAAGTGTCTCTTGTTTGCGAGCCATTACTTGGAACAGTTGGGGTAATAATGTTAGTAATTATCTCGTCTCCTTCGGATATTCCAGAGATAATTTCCGTCTGGGTGTCCGAAAAAAGCCCTGTCTCGACCGGAATGTTTTTCACTTGTCCATTTTGCATGACACGAACTGTTGCTTGTCCGTTCTGTGACTGAACTGCGTTCACGGGGACTAATAAAATATCGCTTTTTGAATCGAGAATGATATTTGCGTTCACCGCCATATTCGGGTAGATGTCTATGATAGTTGAGTCTAACAAGACAATAATTGTGTATGTAGTAACACCCGAGCTAATTTTGCCGCTGGTATCTACTGAAAGTACCGAGCCTGTGAATGTTTTATCGGGATAGGCATCAATCGTTAAAGTCGATTTTTGGCCAGGCTCGACTTTGATAATGTCTATTTCTGATAAGTTAACGGTGGCTTGGAGTCTGCCTTCAGGACTTTTAATCACTCCGATTTTTTGTGAAGATATTGTTACCGCTCCAGTCTCATTGCTTGTGGTCGAAGAGGATTGTATATAAACCCCTGGTGAAAGGCTAAAGTTAGTTAATTTTCCGGAGGCGGGGGCGGTAATTGTGGATGATAATTGTTGATAAGAACTCAATGAAGATGCTACTTTTGCTTTGGCGTAAGCTATATCAGCATCCGCATTTTTGTATTTAAGTTCCAAAGCTACAAAAGTCTTTTGGGCTTCTTCCAAGGTTTTGTCGATTATCATTCTCTCCGAATCTGTGTATTCCTTTTTCGTGTCGGGATTTATACTGTTATTGTTTTTGTAATCAATATCATCTATGGCATCAAAGATCGCCTGTCGCTCCTCCCACATCCCAATGTCAGCGGTTATTTTTCCCGCCTCCGCGGTTTTAACACCCTCTAGAGCGTTAAGATAACTTACCCAACTTGCCGCTTGCCTCTCTTTTGCTTCGTCATCTAAATTGATTTCCGCTAATTTTTGACCTTTGACAACAGTGTCTCCATCTTTAACATACACTTGAGTTACGGTGCCGCCAGCTTTGGTTGTTACACCTACACTATTTGCGGACGAGATTGTTCCTGAGGCTGATATTGAAACAACAAGCGTTCCTTTTTCTACCTTGGCCATTTGGTACTGCAACTCTTGTTTTTTATTACCTAAAATTTTCCATCCGGCAAAACCCACAATCGACAGGATCATCAGGAAAACAGCAATCTTCTTACGGCTGTTTAGTAAACCCCTAATGATACTTATAAACCGATCTTTTCTGGATTTGGATAAATTTTCTTTCTTCGCCATGCTGCAATTCTATAAATAAAATCTGAGAAAATACTGAGAAAAAGCACCCCCTATTTTTTAAATAGGGGGTGCTAACCTGAACTGTGGGTTTTAGCTCTGGTTTATTTCTCAAAGCCAAACCCTCTAAACCCACCTCCACGTCCTTTACCCAAAAAACCGGGGAAAGGGTCGGGTCAATCCCGCTCTCCTCCACCCAGGCTTGCATCTTCCGCCGGTGGGTTTCCATATTGGTTCGCCGTTCATCAGGGTTTAATCCTTGGGAATTTTGGCAATCAGCCTGCATTTCCGCTTTCTTGTCTAAGATCGCCCGTTTCTGTTCTTCAGTGATCTTTCCGTCTTTGACTGCTTGGTCTAAACGTTCCTGGAACCTAAGCTGTATTTGCCCTTGCCGTTCGGTCCTTTCTTGATCGAAAACTTGCTGAACCTCTTCGGTTTTTAAACCAAAGCGGTCAACTAACTTCTGAATAATGTTGGAGTAGCCAAGACCTCCCTGAGCTTTGACAGAACCGATCCCAAGAGCCCCGACCAAAGAAAGAACACCCAAAAAAACCATTGAAATTAAAATCGCTCTTGTTTTCAATTTACTCACCTCCTTCTTTTCAAACGAGAATCCTTAACTATTAGAATTTACTAATTACGACTGAGAAAACGCTTAAAGGGTTTTCTCATCAATAAACTTCCAGGGGGTTAATCCCAAAGGGATCCCTTCGGGATTTTCGCGAAGGCGGATTAAAGTGAAGTGGGAGGAAATAAAAAGGCTTCAGGTTCAACCTGTTGTTTAGAATTTTTAATTAAAACAAAATAATGAGCGCCTGTATAATCAGAGTAGTATTCTTCTTTATAAGAAAATTCAATGATTTCAAAGCCTGCTAGCAACTTTTCAATATCGTCTTTGCTGGCATAATAGTGTGGTATCCCAGCCTCATGACCCTTACTTTTGACTATCGTGTTTTTTGTTAGATGCTTATTATCCCGGTCTTTATAATCCGAACTGTTTTGGGAGTTAAAAGTAACAAAGGCCTCACCCTCTCTTTTTAATACTCTTTTTATTTCGCTTATGGTTTTTCCAATTCCTGTGTCATTAGTGTGGTAGACAGCATGGAAAGCAATTAGACAATCAAAAGATTTGTCTTCGTAGGGAAGGGACAACATGTCTGCAACTTTTGTAGTTATCTCCAGACTTTTCTGTTTAACAACGTTATTTAGTTTTCTGATACCATCTTGAGAAAGGTCGCTGGCGTCTACTTTAAAACCATTTTTGGCGAATAATACTGCGTGTCTTCCTATACCACAACCTAAATCCAAAAGCTTGTTAAATCCCTGCTTTTGCCACCTTGTAAGTAGAGGGTAAATTTCAGACGCCGGTTCTTCCCACCAGGGAGCAGATGCAACTGTCCAATTCCAGGCTTTTGATTTCGTCATTTTTATCTAGACAACTCTCATTATAGAGGCTTTCTTTCCTCTTTGTTCTACGATAATTAAGGCATGGTAGTTCTGATAAATCTTTACATCCCGGGGTAGGCTTTCTTCAAAAAGCTGTTTTAGGAAATTGTATTCCGGCTTTTCGGCTAATTTTCTTTTGACAACTAGTCGCTTTGTATATTCATCGATAACAAAACTCGGTTTATCTAAGGCGTACAGAAGAATAACATCAGCAGTTTCCGGTCCGACTCCATAAAGACCAAGCAGTTTTTCTCTTGCTGATTTTAAGTCCTCTCTCATAAAATTTTCTAAACCTCCGTATTCTTTAATTACAAAAGAAGCAAGACCCAAAAGCCGTTTAGGCTTGGTTTGATAAAAACCAGCAGGCCTGATTGGCTCTGTTAACTTATCAGGGGAATTAAGCTCTGCGATCGCCTTTAGTGAAAGCAAACTCTCTCGTTTAAGATTATTTAAGGCTATATCCGCATTTCGCCAGCTAGTTCTTTGGGTTAAGATAGCTCCGATAGCAATCAAATCTCTCAATTTCTTACTCTTCTTTTTGGCACACCACTGAGGCCAAAGTTTCACCGGGTCGCCGTGTTTTTTATAAAGCTCTTGATAAAGCTGATAGATTATATTGCTCATAAAATTAAACTCTTATTAACTTCTCCAGCCAAGGAATATGTTCATTCTTGCGTTTCCACCACAAATCTTCCCAGATGTAGTGGACGGCAAGTTGCTTATAGTTGCCGTACTTTTCAAAATGTTTCAAGAGTTTTTTAACAGGGACGGGGTTTTCAGGATCTTTATCGAAAAACAATTTTGAGTAAATCTTTTGCTCCCAGGGGGAAATGTGTCTTAATTCAGCATAGTGCTTAAAGACATCAAAAAGAATATAACCAACAGTTGCCGGCCCAACTCCGTAAAGACTAATCAATGTCTCTCTTTGTTCTTCTTCATCTTTCTTTCTTAGGCTAATTTCGTTTATTTCGCCTTTTGCAAAGGGTTCTGTAATTCTTAAAAGCGATTTTGCCCGATAACCAACTTTCAAAGCTCTAAGTTGTTCCTCAGTTGTTCTAAGAAGAATTTTTGCTTCCCAAAAGCAAAAGAATTTATTTCCGTCAAATTTCACTTCCTTGCCGTATTTTTCAAATAAAATCTGCATCATATTGACAGAACGGCCAACAGTGCAGTTTTGAAGCATAATTCCGATTACCAAGTATTCATATAAAGATTGTGGACTCATTATTCTCATCCCTGGCCATTTTTTAATAATTGGACCTAATTGTTTGTCATCTCTAAACTTTTGGTTGAACTCTGTTAAATCGGTATTAAAATCGTAGCGATAATTTATCTCCTCTTTTAATCCCTCAAGATATTTCTTCTCTAATTTGTCCTCAGAGAAAACATTCAACTTAATTTTTGGTTTGCCAATTGTTCCTATATTTTCAAACTTTAATCCTAAAGGTTTTCCTTGCCAAAGCATTGTTTGCCAACGGATTCCTTGCTCCCATTTTGTATCTTGAGAAGGAAAATGGTCTGGTTTGTGCATTGATGGGTCAAAAGAAAAAGGAGCAATAGGAATTAGAATCAACCCGGCTTGGTTTTTTAATCTTAAAATTGTCCCCTTCATATTTTATTTCTTGGATATTTCCCAGATGTTTCCATCGGGATCTTTGAAATAAGCGACTGTTTGACCCCAATCGGTTGTCTTGGGTCCCTCAAACGCCTCTACACCTTTAGCCTTTAGCTCCCCGCAGATTTTATTTACATTATCTACTTGGAAGGCTAGGATTACACCTCCGCCAGAACCCATATGTTCTTTGGGGAACATCGCTATGGCAGCTTCCTTTTCAAAGATTGCCAAAGAGGTCCCTTTTAGCTTGAAATCGGCAAACTTACCGTCTTGGCTGTTTATCGTCAAACCCAAAACATCACGATAGAAAGCTAGAGATTTTTCAAAATCATTTACCAATAAGCAATTACCAAAAAGTTTATTAAACATCAATTACTCACCTCCTCCAAAATATGGTCTTCAAAAGTCCAACCAGGCTCAGAATAGCACTCAACCCATATTTCATTTCCCTTTGCCCAATGTACCCAGCCAGGTTTAATGATTAACTCTTCGCCCTCTTTTAACTCATGTCTCTTGTTGTCAATAAACAAAGCCAGCTTTCCTTTAGTAACTTTATAAGTTTCCGTTGTCTTCTTGTGGGAATGGGGAAGGCTTTTGTCAATCACCGCTACCGCCAAGCTGTATTCTGGATGATTTGTTGAAGGGTCAACCTCACAAAGTATCTCGGAAGGATTATCTTCACCATTCTTGATAATTTTTTTACCCGGATATTTTCTCTTTAATTCATCAATTACTTTTTTACTGTCCATAAGTCACATTTTACTCAAGTTTGAGTAATTAATGAAGTAGGGGCTTGCTTTACAAATTTCGAAGTCAATACCTTTAAGATTATAAATCAACCGAAGTGGGGGTAACCAACGTAAACTATTATAACCAACAAAATATCCCGTAAAATCAAGTTACTTAGAGTACTTAGCTACTTAGGGACAGGGAGTTGTTGATAAAGATACAAGAAATAGTCTAACATCTTTTTATACGTGAACCAAGAAAACCTGCCTGCCCCGTACCGTCTGGTGCAGGGCCTGCCGGTTTACCCGCCGGTAGGAGGGCAGGCAGGCCACGGGTTTACCCGTGGGGTTCCATGGTCCGGATAGAAATTATTGGCGCTCAAAAAATTTAATTCCGCTCAGTATAAAAAGATCTAATGATTTAATACCGTATATCTTGACAAACCTGTCCCCGTCCCTATTCAGAATTATCATCAGTTTCGTTGATTATTTTTAAAATAAATAAACCTTTAAGCAAATTTATTGCTTTAAGGCATAAAACGGTTATTTTCTCTTTTAATTATTTAATGCTTAATAAGAAGTTGGTAAACATAAGGTCAATGTTGCTTTTTTTGAGTCTTCTAAGTATCAGTTTTCTTCTGACTGCCCGCCGTCATCCTGTCTGTGCCATGTTAACCGGTAAGGGCGTGACCGAGACTTTTGAGGAAGGTTGCGGCAATATCCCCGGTTATCCCGACAACCCCTTTTTCGGTTTTGGCGATCCACCGATGAGAAGAACTATTAGCGATGATGACATTAGATACTACCTTGAGCTGGGTTTAGACTGGGTTGTTATTGGTGGAACCGGTCCTGCCGGCTGGGATAATATTGTCACTCGATATCCCGGGGTTTCTTTGGGAAACAGCCCGATCAATATCAATCTTGGTAACTGGAACGATCCCAATTATGACTTTGCCGAACTTGACAGGGTGATCACTTTACTTAAACAAAATGGAATTGAACCTCTCCTTGGTAGTTATGGACCGCCTCGCTGGGCAGTTAAAAACCCGCCGGTCTACGAACCCAATCCCCACTGTGTAGATATGACGCCTAATTCCACCTTAAAAAAAGAATTTCGCCAAGTAACTTATGGTGGCGCTTCTTCTAATACTTATCAAGAATTCATGGCCGCTTTAGCTGATCGATATAACGGTACCCACGGCGGCTTACCGAAGGTCAAATATTTTATTTTGGGCAATGAACAAAATATAGCTGATGAATCTCCTCAGGACACGACCGGTTTAGCCTCAAGAATAGCTTTCCTCAACCATGCTTACCAGGCAATCAAGAATAAAAATCCTTCGGCAGAAGTGATTGTTGGCAATCTAAGTCCTTTACTTGGCCCTGATCCCGGGTGCAACCAAGCAAACTGCGCTGCCAACGATAATAGAACGCCGTCAAGTTGGCTTACCTTTACCCACAATCAAGAACTGCTTTTTGACCATCTTGGCTACCACCCCTATCTTTACTATAACCACCTGCCTCCTTCCCAACAGCCTTCGGCGGCTGAACGACCTGGTTCTTTTTTTCCGAGTACGACTATTGGCAATCTAGTGCCTTACCTCCATTCTTTTTCCGGCTGGGAAAGCAAGTCACTAGCTATGACTGAAGCCGGTATCTGGGGAGTCAGAGGCGTCTTATCAGAACAAACAATTGCTCAAAATACATCGGCTATTTTTACTTCTTTAGTTAATGCAAATATCTATAATTGGTCTCATTTCCTTCTTGAAGTCATCCCTCAATGGGATTCAGGTTTGCTTATCAGGCCCAAAATGCAAGCCCATAATCTTTTCTGGTATCAGGGCCAGATGTTGGAAATACAGACGATGCCCCAGAATCTTTGGGTCAGAAAAATTTATTCCTTATCACCAGTTCAGGCTGGTCAATGGAATCATTATTCTTTAACTTCTCTTAACTATCCGACAGAAATTACCAGCCAAAAAAATGGCGCGATAGCAACTCAATATTTTTATGAATACGGCAACTCTCTTCGGGAATCGATCACTCTGGGCAACAAATATTGGTATCGCCTTTTAGATTTATCTATCAATGGCGAAGCCATTAGTTTTCTCCCGGGCGCCTGGTATTCAAACACCCTCAAATCAGCCTGGGATATTTACCCGACCCGGCCTTATTTTACCAATCTTGATTCTCGTAATATAAGCAGAATCAGCGTTAACGGCACTCCTCAATATATTGAATTTACCACTGCCGGAAATGAGTATTGGCTTCGTTACGCGCCCGATATCAGCCAACTCGGTAATTTCACTCACGGCCTTTTAAAAAACTATTTCAGCGGCCATACCAGTAATAACTCCCGATTTCCTCACCCGCCATCAGCAGGAATTGATGCTCATTATTTTGTCCAAGAAGGAAACGTCATTTACGAAAGCTTTATTGCCGGTAATCGCTACTGGGGACGAACAGGTACCGATTTTACCAACATGAACACCCATTGGTGGACAGATGACTTTAATTCGTTTTCGCCGGCCACTACTTATAATGATCAATGTCAGCCGACCTCTTTTGCCGTTCCTTTTAACCGGGTTTGCCGCAGGCCGGTTTTTGACACCCTAAAAAACTTTGATTTTAAATCTCATGTCCCGACCATCACGCCAACCGCTGACTGCCCGACCGATCTTAATCAAGACGGAGTGGTCAATTCGAAAGACTTGATTATCTTGATAAAAATCTGGGGTCAAGTTCCCCAAAAATCTGAACAAGACCTATTTAAGGATAATAAAATTAATGTCTTAGATTTAGACGTGATCATTAGAAACTGGGGAACCGATGGTTGTCGTTAGAAGTACTAGAAATACACCTGAAATACACCTGGAGGGTGTATTGTCCGAAAAGTGAAACTATAAACTATCAAGAAATCTTCTTACCCTGTTAACAGCTCTTGGAGTATTTATCGCATGAACCCCCCTCGAGCGGACATCCTCTCCCTCTCTCTGCTCCGCGTAATTAAACCACTCAACAGCATACCCCACTTTCGTCGGACCAGGTGTCCTAACATCCAAACCCAGGGATTTACGAGAAAAAACAATCTTACCATCGCCTTCAACCAATCTTACTGCATCAACTCGTATCTCTCCGGGTTGAAATCTCACCACACTTATCTTCTGCCCCCTCTTCTCATATCTCATAGTCTCTCGATCATACTCGCCTATAAAATGAGTTACCGAAGCATCAGTAGCTTCCCTCGATCCTTGAAGCGCCAACTGTAACTCACCCATCAATTTTCTCGCTGCACCCACTGCATCTTCCTGCGACAATGTTGGCTTTTCAAAAAAAACTTCCCTCATATACCCGCATCTTAAAACAGGATATCCCATAAGTCAAGACCGGAAACGGGGAAACGGGGACGGGTCCTGAATACCTTGATACATAGGCACAAAATAGACCAAGGTATGGTATGAAACTCCACGCCCTCACGGACGTGGTATTTTTTGTTTCTTCGGCAGAGTTGAAATCGTTCCGACCTTGTCTCGCCGTAGTCCCGTAGACGGACCTGTCCCTCGAAGCCCTGCCTGACAACCGTGGTTCTCTGCGTAGGTGGATAAATGCCTCGTCGTACCCGTTCCTGCCGTTGTGTAACTGTAATATAGAACCCCAGATTTTGAACTTTTTAGTCTTAGTCTCTAGACGTAGTAGATGAAATCGTCTGTAGCCGTCCGTCGCTGAAGCTAAGGACGGCGAAAGACGGGATCCATCGATAGTTTATGAATGTTTAACAGGAAGTTT
Organism: Patescibacteria group bacterium; assembly: GCA_018830585.1. GTDB lineage: Bacteria > Patescibacteriota > Microgenomatia > UBA12405 > JAHJSD01 > JAHJSD01. Next base: position 2,688 of record JAHJSD010000078.1, on the reverse strand, counting down.
GATGGTAAAGGTAGTTCCTTTGCCCTTGGTACTTTCTACCTCAACCGACCCTTTGTGTAATTCAATAATTCTTTTAGCCAATGACAAACCCAGACCAAAACCTCCTGCACTTTCACCATCCGAGGAGCCATGCCTGCCTGCCGGCAAGGCAGAGCTTTTGCTTCGCTCCAGCCTGTCACCTCGGAGGCGCTTGCGGCTTCGAGATTGGTCAACTCGATAAAACCTGTCAAATATATGAGGAATCTCTTCTTTTGAAATACCGATACCGGTATCTTTTACTTTAATAACCAGACTGTTTTTGTCTGACTTCGCCGATAGCGATACCGCGCCGCCTTTTGGAGTATATTTAACCGCATTATCTAAAAAAATAACCAGCATCTCCTCTAAACTCTGCTCATTGGCCTGAAGAGAAATAGCCGATGTTCTGGTTCTAAATCTTATTCTTTTCTTTTCGGCTAAAGGGGAAATTTTCTTAAAAGCGTTTTTGGCCACTTTATTAATATTTACCGGTTCAAAAACAAGGCTGCCGTTCCCCTGCTGGTATCGGGCCAATTTCAAGAGACTGTTGCTCAGGGACTCCAGCCCGGCGATATCCTCAAGACTGCTTTTAAGAACCGACTTGGCCTCTTTGGCAGTTATTCTCTTCTCCCTTAAAGCTACTTCGATAGAAGTTTTCAGCGCCGTTAGCGGCGTTCTTAACTCATGGGAAGCGTCGGCAACAAATCTCTTTTGTTCTTCCATCACCTTCTCGATCGGTCTTAGGGTTTTACCGGCTAAAAAATATCCTGCCGTAGCCGAAAAACCAAAAATTATGCCATCGACAACCAAAAGATCCAAGATCAGCTTTTTTTTGGCCAATCTCAAATCTTCAACTAACTGCGGGCTGATTTTCTCGGTAAAAGCAAAATGGCGAGGAAGCGGGATACCCAATTCCCCGGCTCTAAAACGCATTTCCACCCGCCTAAAACCGCGTTCCATCTCTCCGCCGATAAGCTGGTAAATAATCAGGCTAAAGACTAAACTGATTGACATAATAATCAGCAGGTACCAGCCGGTTAGTTTGATTCTTGCCGAGCGAAACATATATTTAGAACCTGTTTCAAAAGTCATCGCGAACGAGTGAAGCGAGTGTGGCGATCTCGTTTTTAAAGCTAGATTGCCGCGTCGTTAACACTCCTCGCAATGACGTAAAGAGTTTTGAAACCAGTTGTTAGAATCTATCGATAAATTTATAATCCTCCCTAACCTATTTTATATCCAAAACCCCTGACCGTCTGGATTAAAGAGGGCTTATTTTTAAAAGGTTTGTCAATTTTTTTTCTCAGGTAACCGATATAAACTTCAACCGTATTAGGCAAAACATCGGCGTCGTAATCCCAAACATGACTAATAATCTGTTCTTTGGTTAAAATCCTGCCTTTATGCCTTAAAAGGTATTCCAGCAAGGAGAACTCCCTCTTGGACAAAGCTACTCTTTTCCCGGCCCGTTTAACCTCAAAGCTGAGGGTATCTAAGCTTAAATCTCCAACCGATAACAAGGTATTTAACCCATTTTTCGGCCTTCTGGACAAGGCCCTGACTCGGGCTAAAAGCTCGGCAAAAGAAAATGGTTTGGTTAAATAATCGTCGGCGCCAAGATTCAAACCCTTAACCTTATCATCAATTTGATCCCTGGCGGTTAAAATCAGAATCGGGGTATGGATTTTTTCTTCCTGGCGCAACTTAGCGCAAATTTCCATACCGTCCATTTTGGGCAGCATCAAATCTAAAATAATCAGGTCGTAATCTTCTGTTGCCGCCAAACCGAAACCGTCCTCGCCGTCATAGGCAAGGTCAACCGCGTATAACTCCTGCTCTAAACCCTTTTTAATCGAGTTGGCGATCTTGTGTTCGTCCTCAACCACTAAAATCCTCATTACAGGCATATTATAAATCAAAACTGAGAAAAAACTGAGAAAAAGGGTTCTGTTTTTCTTTCGTCATCCTGGGGAATTCTACCCACCCATCATTCTGACCCCGACGCAACGTCGGGATGATGACAAAGGATCCCGTTTGGAACAACCTCGTCATCCTGAGCGAAGCCCTGTACCCTCTGGTACGGGGAAGTTCCGACGACGAAGGATCCCCGCCCGCATCGCCTGACGGCTCTCGCCCGCTAACGCCTGAGCATAGCGATGGCGAGCAGGCGGTGTCTGGCGGGCGCGGCCCTTGTGTAAGCAAATCACTATTTTCAGAGGGATCCTTCGCTCCACCCCGCCCCGCAACTGCGGGACCGGTGCTGGGGTAACAAGAATTATTACAATCCTAAATTATTTTAGGTTTTCACTTCCAGGATGGAATTAGTTCCTATGATGTGATTCATCACACCCCCGGGGTGTGATGCAACTATTAAAAGATTTTCCCCCTGATCGACATTTACCGCGGTATAGTCAAAATCCGACTCCTTCGGTATCAGCTTCTCTAATTTAGCCTCGCCGGTCAAGCGTCTCTTAAAACCCCCGGGCAAAAACGCCAAAATTTCGCAAACCAACCTGCTTTTTTTTAAAAAAACTGCCAATTTATGCCTAAAAGTAGCCATCACTTCTTTTCGGCTCTCCTCGAATGCTTCGTTTAGGCAAATCAATCCTTTAATTTCAACTTTTTTAAAGTATTTTCTGACCATTTTAGCGATTTCCCCCGGAGTAAATT
>JAHJSD010000077.1 GCA_018830585.1 Patescibacteria group bacterium | reverse complement strand
CAGTCTTTCCCCAATGATTAATGATTAATGTTAAATGCTAAATATTTAATGATCAGTCTTTCCCCAATGTTTAATGCTAAATGTTAAATAAGGAGAGAATGTTAAATGCTAAATATTAGGAGCCCATTTTCCTTCTCCGACCTCCCTAACTATTCCTTTAATTTTCATTATTGTCAATAAGCTGCCTGTTTCCGCCGGGCTGATCCCAGTTTTGGCAATTATATCATCAAAGCCAAGCGGCTGGTTTTCAATTTGGCAAAGGATAGCCCTTTCCTTTTCGGAAAGATTTTCCAAGATGGCTTCATTTGTTTTGGCGCTAGCTGATTGGGCCGCTTTGCCGACGGGGAGGTTTAACTCCCCGAGGATGTCGTCGGCGGAAAAGACTAATTTGGCTCCTTGCTGGATCAGCCATGAGGTGCCTTCAGAGACAGGGCTGGTAATTGGTCCGGGAACAGCAAAAACGTCTTTACCTTGTTCGGCGGCAGATGAGGCGGTGATAAGCGCGCCGCTTTTTCTGGCCGCTTCAACCACCAAAACCGCTTTTGAGATTCCGGCAACGATTCTGTTTCTGGCGGGAAAATTGCCCGGTAAAGGCGGAGCGCCCGGAGGAAATTCCGAGACCAACAAATGGTCCTTGGCTATTTTTCTGTATAGATCTGTGTTTTCTATTGGATAGATCCGGTCTACACCGCAGCCCAAAACAGCAACGGTTTTGCCTTGGTTAGTAATCGCTGCTTGATGGGCGGCCTGGTCAACGCCGTAAGCCAACCCGGAAACAATGGTCAGTCCGGCGGAAACCAGCTGGGCGGTTAGTTTTTCGGTCGCCTGGCGGCCGTAGTTGGAAATTTTTCTGCTGCCGACAACGGCGATTTTTGGGTTTTTGAGCAAATCAATATTTCCTATCAGGTAAAGCACCGGAGGTGAGACCGGGATCTCTTTAAGATCTTTCGGGTATTGTTCGTCTTTCCAGGTGATAACCGCGATCGGCTTCTCCGGTTTAGTTTTTTGGTAATATTGGTATTTCAAGACCCAATCTAACTGTTTTTTTCTTTCCGGATCAAAGATAGTCTCGGCGAATTTGGTAAAAGAGTAATTTTGGGCCAAAAAGAGATCTTTTTCCAAATTCAGTTCTTTTTCCGGAAAAAATTGAGACCTGAACGAGCAAAATTTTTCAATCAGCCCTTGGCCCAAATTGGTTTTGAGCAGTTCTCTTTTTGGGGCGTTCCAGGCTTTTTCGGCAGAACCGAAAAAGCCGATTAGATGCTTAAATCTTAAGGGGCCAATCCCTTCGAAAAAATTGAAAGCGATCCAGTATTTTTTTTCGTTACTCATTGACATAGGCAGTTTTTGTGTTGAACTTGTTTTTAAAACTTTATCTTATCGTCATTCCGGGTTTGACGCGACGCCGCGTGGCTGTCGTGGTCCGGGGTTCTTGCTGTCATTCCGGGTTTGTCCCTAAGGGGGACTGTGCCCTTCCGAAGCTCAAAGAGCGAAGGAGGGACCCGGAATCTATATAGATTCTGAATCAAGTTCAGAATGACAAGGATGACTATTTTTGAAACTAGTTTGTTTTATATATAAATACGAGTAAATAAAATCCAGAGTTTATTTTTGGACAAAGTAGTTTTCTGGTTTTTGATATACTCTAAGATAAGTGATTCGGAGGCGACGGTAAAGAAGAGCCTGAAAAATTAATTTTTTATAAAAAATACAGAATGCAGACTAAGAATAAAAAGCTATTTTGGATTTCATTGCTGTTTTTTTCAATGGTTGTTTCAAGGGTGACAACAGGGGTTTGGGCGCAAACGGGGTTGAGGGAGAAGGTAAAGGAGATAAGACAGGAAAGTCAAGAAATTAGGGAGGAGGCAAGGGAAATGTTTCAGAAGGCGAGGGAAGACTATCTTCAAGCCAGAACGGAAATAAATTCCTGGCGCCGTCTTTCCGAATACGAAAAGCAAGGGGATTTAGCTCCGGCTAAAAATTTTGTCAAACGGTCAATTGCCATGGCGGTACGCCACCTTTCCCGCTGGCAGGTGAGATTGGAGGCAATGGAGGCAGTTAGCCGGACAGTTAAAGACCAGGCGGTTGCGGAGATAAAAAAGGCGATTGACTGGCTAAACCAGAAAGAGACTGCCGTAGACCAAGCGGCCACTGTTGATGAGATCAGAACTATCGGTCAAGAGGTTCGTCGGTATTGGCAGGGGAAAAGGTGGCTGGTGAAAAAGATGTTCGGGCTGACTTTGGTTTCCCGAGCCAGGTCAATCGAATCCAGAAGCCAAACAGTTATGGTTAAATTGGAAGCCGCGGTCAACGCCGCCGAACAAGCAGGCAAGGATGTAGCCGACGCCAAACTTCTCCTTTCGGATTTAAAAGAAAAATCTTCGGAAATAAGCGCGAAAATAGCTCAGGCGGAGGAAAAATTCAACGCTATTGCAGATTCGGAGAATTGCGATGCTCTTTTCCGAGAGGGGAATCAATTATTGAAGGAAGCTTATCAAGAAATAAATTCCTTTCGCGATACCGCCCGTGAGCTTTGGCAAAAAATTAAAGAGTGATCCTGTTGTTTGTTCGCCCTTTTTATTGAATCTTAACCGTTAAACATTTAAATAAAAATATGGGAAAATACGGATTTATTATTGCCGGCCTTTTAATTTTGACCATTAGCGGTGTCGGATTGGTTCAATTGCTTAGAAGTTCCAACTTAGACAAGAAAAGAGGGGAGCAATTTATTGAATTAAATGGCAGGGAAGAGACCGAACCCATGGCTGGAGAATCGGGAAAAGTTAAGTTAGAAGTGTTAGAAACGCAAGTCGAAAACGGGGATCAAGCTACTGTTTCCGATCCGGCGACGGCAAATTCGGTGATGACCGATGAGGAGATGGATAAACTTGATTCGGAAATAGACGGATTTTCTTCGGATCTTGATTTTGAAGAAGAACCGGAGGTTGAATTTGAGATAGACTAAAAAAAGCAGAGGCTTTTTTATTTTTTCATTTATCATTAAACATTAAGCATTGGAGTTGGTCGTCATCCTGAGGAATTCCGATGACGAAGGATCCCCATGTAGAAAGCAACCGTCTGGGGATTAGGGGATTCTTCTCTCCCGAAGGGAGATCAGAATGACTCCCTTTCTTTGTCATCCTGAGGAATTCCGATGACGAAGGATCCCTGCCCGCAACGCCTGAGCGTAGCGATGGCGGGCGCGGCCCGTTGAGATTGGCAAGGTGCTGTCTAAAAGGGGACTCTTTCCTATTCGACAAGCTCAGGGTTAGAATGACGGGAATCAGTGTTTTTATTTGTTCATTTATCATTAAACATTAATCATTAGACATTTAAGATTTTCTATGAACTCTACTAACTCAGTGACGATTGAGCAGAAAGAATTAATCAAAGATGGCAACCAGCTTTTGAGTTGGATCAAAGAGCGCCCTAAGGATGGTTTTTCCGACTATTCTTTTTTAGTAGCCCCATTTGCCAAGGCTTACGAAGGCTTTTTAAAGGGGTTGTTTTTAAGGCACCACTTGATCACTGAAAAGAATTATTCTTCGGACCGGTTTAGGGTAGGCAAGGTTTTAAACCCGGCGCTTCAGCATAAAAAATGGTCGGTTTACCGCCAGTTAGAGGAAATGGGGGAGACCGGGGTAAAAGTGGCTCAAAGGCTGTGGCAGGCCTGGAAACAGGGTAGGAACCTAATCTTCCACTATTTCCCCCACAACTACCAGAAACTGACTCTGGAAGAGGCAGAGGAGAGAATTAACGGCATTTTAGCGGCAATGCGGGAAGCGGAGATGCTGCTTTGAAAAAATTTACCCCAGCACCAGAAAGCCCCCGACATTTGTGTTGGGGATGAATGGCAATCTGTCTGGGGCTTTCGGTGCGGGGTTTCCACGTACCACGTAGGGTACATGGCAGGCATCCTCTGGGAAAGGGAAACCGCGGGCTGAAGCCCGTGGAGGATTCACTCTTGACAACCATTATGAAAGTAATACAATTGTAAGAGATGGGCAGAACGATTCTTCAGATTCCGGTTTCAAAAGAGTTAAGAGTCAAGGCGGAAAAAGCGGCCTTGATTCAGGGTTTTTCCTCTTTGCAAGAGGTGATTAGGGTTTTTATGAAAAAATTAGCTGATTTTTCAATAAATGTTTCCTTTCAAGAGGAAGAAGAAAAAATGTTGGCTATTTTCAAAAAAGGCGAAAGAGAATTTAAAAAAGGTAAGTTGAAAGAAATAAGGTCTCTTTCTGAATTAATTTGATTGAATGGCCATTAAGGTTTTTGTTACGAAACATTTTGAGAAATCGTTTCAAAGACTTCCTCAAAGGATTAAAAAACTTGCGGTTAAGAAAGACAACTTTTTCCGCAAGGATATTTTTTCACCCTCATTAAAAACGCATAGATTAAAAGGGAAGCTAAAAGAGTTTTATTCTTACCGAATTAATCAGGAGTATCGTTTGGTTTTTAAGATGAGTCAAAAAGATATCGTTATTTACCACGATATTGGCACTCATCAACTTTACCGGTAGATTTTTTTGAAGAATTACCTTGATTAAAGTGACCAGTCCGGCAAATAACCCGGCAAATTCCAAAAACTGGGGTCGAAAAAGAAGCTAAATATAACGCCCGCGAAACCAAAACAGATGTTTAAAGTCTAAACATTTTGGACATAAGTTGAACTTAAAAAATAAGATATCACAAATTACTGAAATTTGTTTCGCGCTTGTTGTCATTGCGAGCGAACGCGAAGCAATCTCGTTTTTAGATTGCTTCGTCTCCGCCAGCTGGCGGATCCTTGCAATGACAATTAGACTAATTAGCGTCAACTGCGAAACTTGTGTTTTGAAATAAGTCCGGTTTAAGTAAATGGTGTTATACTTTAGAAAATATGCTGGATAAAAATCTTAAGAAGCAAATAAAAACAGCGGTAAGAAAGTATCTGGGTGATTCAAGTTACCGAATTTTTCTTTTTGGCTCCCGAGCTACCGGCGAGAACAGAAAGATGAGCGATGTTGACCTCGGAATCTTGGGGAAAAAGTCCATACCCTCGTTTGTTAAGGTAAAAATAGAGGAAGAGTTAGAGAATTCGGAAATTCCTTTTAAAATAGATTTAGTTGATTTTAAAAAGGTTTCAACTTCGTTTAGAGAAACAGCGATGAAAAAAGTTGTCTATTTGTAATTTTTATGAACAAAGAGAAGCTCAAAAAACAAGTTGAACAGCTTGCGAAAGCGAATAAACGGCTATCCGAAGCTTTAAAACTGGCTCCAACGGAAATCCATAAAGACGCGACCATCCAGCGGTTTGAGTTTACCTTTGAATTGACCTGGAAAATGATTAAAAGTCTTGCTTATGAAAAAGGGGTCGAAGCGGCCAGCCCGAGAGACAGTCTTCGCATTGCGGCGCAGTTGGACTTGATAGAGGATATTGAAACTTGGTTTGGTTTCTTGGATGCCCGAAATATTGCTTCTCACGTTTACGATCAGAAAATGGCGGAATCTGTTTACCGCCAGGCAAAAAAATTCGCCTTGGAAGTGGAAAGACTCTTGTCCAAGGCAAAGAAGTTTAGCGCGGAATTAAGTTGAACAGAAGCTCCCTTGATCCACCCGCTTTTTCTTTCTTCTAACCACTTGGCAAGGTCATCCTGAGGAATTCTGATGACGAAGGATCCCCGCCCGCAACCCGCCAACAGCTACGCAGTTCTGGACGGGTAGCGATGGCGGGCGCGGCCTTCTGGATTAGCAACTTGCCCCAATAGGGGGATTCTTCTCCGTTCGATAAAGCCTCAGGATCAGAATGACGAGAAAAATTCGTTGTTTGTCAAATTTCGTTTCGGACATTCCTGACTTTAGGTGGGAAATCCGCTATCTGTCTGCTGGTCCGTTTCGACCTCTTAGTGGGGCGGGCAGGCAGGCCGCCGTAAGCCGGAGGGAATTGGCCTTCTTTGTTCCGGGGTGTTCTCCCCGATGGGGTGGTGAGAGGTACCACGGACGTCAGTCCATGGGGCCCCATTATCCGCCGGTAATTATTTTGCGTCGATCGACGTGGAATAGTGACTTACTATGGGAACCAATGGGTACCAGGAGGGTGATTTTTTATGATGGTATTTTTATCTTTTGCAGGTTGGATTGTTTTTATCTTACGTCGATCGACGCAGAATAGTGACTTACTATGGGGAAGTTTCTGCTCAGGTGATTCACTTTTTCCGGATGATTAGGATTATTGGCAGGACAAACAAACCGAAGCCGAAGAATTCCAAAAGCTGAGGCCAGAAGAAAATGTAAATAGTAGTTGGAGAATCTCCTCCTAAGTGGCTGGATGGACTCCTTGGGGGTGGATCAGGAAGGCGCCACGCGTTGGCCCAGCCGTTAATGCGAACGTGATTGGTTAAAAATCTTGGCAGGATGCCTTTAAAATAAAAGGCTTTCCATCCGGGATCGAAAGATTGGAGTAAGGCGACAGTTTCGGCTTGATCAAAAAACAAACTTACCTTATAAAAAGTTTGATTTAATATCTTGGCCGAAAAATCAGCTTCCGGTATAAATGACGCCGTCGGCAGATCCTGTTTTTTGGACAGTTTAATAGACTCAATCTCAGGAGTAGGAATTTCAGCTATTTCGACATTAAGAATTTTGTTTTCGGATTCGTTTAAGAAAGACCGGCTGACGAAATTAATACCGATACCATAATCAAAGGGGTAAATGGCGGGGAGGAAATAAAAAACTTTCTGTTTGCCTGATTCTTGAATTCTGGTATCTAAGTAAAGACGGTTATCTTGGGTTGAAAAAACTTTAATTAAAAAGGGTAGACCGGAAATATTTTCTACCTCTATTTTTAGCAGATAGCTTTTGGCGCCTTCTAAATTTCCCCCGCAGTCAACAAAACTGACTGATTCGCCAATCTTGTTATTAATAGTCTGGTTGACACCAAAACATTTCTGCCAATCGGTCTTGAGTTCGACAGTGATAAATTCCTTGCCTTTTTCTACGGCGGTCAAAACCTTCACCTCTTTACCCTCTTTTTCTTTTAACTCTTGGTTAGGCAGAGTCAGCTGATAATTTTCCAAATCAAGATTCAGGAGCCGTTCTAACCTAACTGACTGGCCGACCTCTGTTGTTAACAGGCTTTGATCTTGCTCGGCTCTTTGACTAAAAAGTGAGCAAAATGGGTAGATAACTTCCGGCTGGTTGCCTTCTAAATAGGCGCCGTGATTTAAAAAGGAACAATCGGAATTAATAAAAGTGCCGCCGTTTTCCAAGACAGGAAGATTGTTGGCCAAAGCAAGGTAGTTTTTAGAGGAAACTTCCTTGTTGACTCGGTAAAGATCCAGCGGTCCGAAACTTTTTTCCAGGAATAATTTTCCGGAATCTTTTATTAGCTTTTCGTTTTCTAAACTGACTTTGCCTGAGTTGGCCGCTTCCGGGAAATAGACGCTTCGATCGAAAAGAAGATAATCAATAGCGTATTTTTCTAAAATCTGGTCAAACAAATAACTGTTCCTGCTGTTTAAAACGAAGAAGACTTGCCAATAGTAGTTTTCCAGTTCGTCGCTCCAGACGTCAAAAGTACGGTCCATGATCGGCTGGTTGATTCCGTACCAGATAAACCCTGAGCCAAAAGAGTGCCACTTGTAGTAATACCAACCCCAAAAATTATATTGGGGTAAATCGGCAATTCTTTTAGTAGGATCTTGTTCTTTAAGATATTCAAAAAGCTGGAAATATTCCTGGGGAATTTTAACTCTCATTTTCGGGTTGATGTAATTTCCGTAGAAAGAGGGGAGAGAAAAAAAGAAGATTAATGGAATGATTACCGCCGAAACAGACTCGGAAATTCTGGTAAGGAGAAAGTAGCTGCCCAAACTGGCTAATATTGCCATAGAGAGAATCACTGGGGCGATTACTTTAGTAAAAGGATAGCGAAAAATTTGGTTAATTAGACCAATGCTTCTTAAGAAAGAATTTATTATTGAAAAAGGAGGAGTAGTGGAAATAAGAGCGGTTGCTCCCATAAAAAGAACGACAACAAAGGGCCATTTAAATTTATTTCGGCTAAAGGCTCCCAAGATTGAGAGTGAAAAGAGAACCACTGCGATTGCTTGAGTTAAGGGGTTTTTAAAATGCTCTTGCCAGTAGCCAAATAGGAGGTTGGGATCTTCTTTTCCCGAGGAAAATTCTTGGCTGTCCACTAATGGCCCAGCAAGACTGATAAAATCGGTCAGCCGGCCGCGTCTTTTACTTTGTTCAAAGAATTGATCGGTAATAATCAGGTTCATGTTTGAGTTTTTGGTGACCTCGACGCTGGTCAGAGAAAAGTATCCTGCCGGAAGAAGCCAAAAGGAATTTATGCAAAAGATAGTAAAAAGGATGGTGATGATAATTTTAAGCCGCTTTCGCCAGCCGAACCTAATTAGATCGGATAAAAGCACAGTTCCTAAAGAAACACTGTTAAAAATAAAGACTGTTTGGACATAACCGACGGGGATAGCTAAAATGTTGATAATTACAAAGAGAAGCCAGTTTTTCTTAGAAGGTCGTTTCAGAAGACGGAGAGTGGCTAAAATTAGCCAAGGGAAAATTCCCCAGGAAGTGCTGTAGGGTTCAAAAGGAAAATTAAAATACTGGACACTGGCAAAGTGAAGCAGGTAAAACAAGGCTCCGGTTAGAGCGGGCAGTTCTTTTCTAATTGCCGCCTTTTCTTCTTTTGGCAGGACCTCCTTGGCCAGAAAATAACTGCCGAAGGCTCCAGCGGCGATCATGGCAAAATGGTAGAAGTAGCGGAGAAAACTTTTTGGGATAAATACGGACAGAATCAATAAGATTAGCTGTCTGGGCAAATCGGCGGCATGACCCATACCGGCTAATAATCCTAAGCCTTGATATTCCTGCCAGACGGAAAAAATGGATCTTTTAATATTGGCCCAGAGGTTGAATTCCGGATGTAGATTGTCCCACCCGCTAAGATATGTTCCCGGAGTGTAATTTTGGATAAAGAGAATTAGCAGGGTAGCGGCAATAATTATTTTGGGCCAGTGATTTTTGACGGTTCTTTTCACCTTACTCTTTAATCAAAAGTTGATAATAGGCTTGGCCGACCTTTTGCCAGCTTCGGCTTTCGACGGTCAATTTGGCCAACAAGACAGCCTTTTCTCTTAGTTTTTCGTCTTTTCTTAGGCCGTCAACTTTTTGCCAGAAATCTTTGCCGCTTAGGGAAAAAGTGATTTGATCCCGGTGTAAACCCAACTGCCCAAGGTTGTCTTTTATATCTTTAGTTTCAAACAGTTCTGATAAAGGTTCGGAAACCAAAACCGGCCGGTGGTTGGTAAAGGCAATTGCTAACGGTCCGGAGGAAGACATCCCGGCCCGGTAGGGAAGGACGACAATGTTGGCCGCTTGATAGAGAGATTGAATCTCTGCTTCATCGACAAAGCCGGTGATAATAATGTTCTTTGGGTATTTTTTAGATAAGGATTCAATCTCATTGATATATTTTTGGTAAAAAGGCTTATCTTTGTGGTTGGGGTTGGCACCGCCGGCAATAATTAATTTAAGGTTTTGGTCTTTGATTCGGGCTAAATAATCGGCTGTTTGTTTGGCTAGCCAATCGGTGCCTTTATACCAGGCTAAAAATCCGAAAATAATCAGGATAAAATTGTCTTTAGATAGTTTAAGTTTTTCCCTGGCCTGGTCTTGGCTAATAGTGATAGGATAGGCCTCAACTCCATGGGGAATAACTAAAATCTTTTCAGCGCTGGCTAATTCTGAAAGCCGTTCTTTCAAAAATTGTTCAAAGACAACTACTTTGTCGGATAGCCCGACCACTAAGGAGAAAAAGATTTTTGCCAGCAAGGATAAAGTTTTGGTTTTGAGGCTTTCTTTCGATTGGCCCATGTGGCCGCTTAGTTGGCTAAAGTCTAAAACTACCTGGTGAACAACCACGAATGTTTTTTTGCCAAGCAGTTTCAGTATTCCAAGAAAGACAGGAAAAAAAATGTTTGAAGCCGGATTGCCTAGCATGGCCATTTCAAATTCAATCACTATTTTTTGGGCAGACAGGGGTTTTACTATTTTAAAAATTTCAAAAAGGGCGGTAAAACTATTTCTTTGCCAACAGCGGATTACGGTAACGTTGCCCTCTTGGTACTGCTCCTTTTCTCCGGGGATTTTTTCGGCAAGAACCAGTATCTTTGGTTTTTTTGGTCCTGCTTTTGATAAGGACAAAATCGTGTTTTTGGCATAGGAAGCGACACCGACCGTGCCTTTGCCATGAATTTGTCCTTGGGGAGGGTAGCTGGAAACAAAGACCAAGTCAAAGAAGTTGTCCGCCTTGGCAGGGGATGGGGAGGTTTCACTTTGGTTTTTCATCTTAAATTTAATTATAATCAATCTAAGAATGACAAAACAAGCGGACAGGAGCCTTCTTTTATTAACACTGCTCTTCTCTTTATTCTTAACAATAGCCGCTTTAGTGATAAAACCGAAAATGGTTGGTGACGGTTGGGAGTATTTTTCAATGAGCCAGTCTTTGATCAACCACTTTTCTGCTGACCTGACTCCGGCAGACGAGAAAATTTTGTTGGAAGAGTATGGTTTTGACTCAAACGCTCCGGGCAGGGATTGGTATTTTACCGCTGTTAACGGCAAAAGATATTCACCTCATTTTTGGCTTTATCCCTTAACCCTTGTTCCGGCCAGGACCTTTTTAAGGCTTTTACACTTAGACGAAGTTAAATGTTTTCAGCTAACCAATGTTTTCTTTTTAGTATTAAGCTTACTGGCGATTGCTGCTTGGCAAAGACATTCGACCGCTAAAAAAACTTGGCTGATTTTGCTCTTGTCTCTTAGTCCGGTGTTTTGGTATTTATTCTGGACCGGGCCGGAAGTTTTTATGGCCGCTTTAGTGGTCCTTTCTCTTCTGTCCTTGGATTCTAAACACCTTTTGCGGGCGATCTTGTTTTCCGCTTTGGCGGCGACTCAAAATCCTTCATTGATTTTTTTAGTTTTATATTATTGTTTGCTGTTTTTGACAGATCTTTTGTTCTCGGCCTTCAAAGAAGGGAAGAAGGCTTTTTCTTTCCGCCGATTGTTTTTCGCCACTCTTATTAGTTTGATTTCGCTTTTGCCCTTTGTTTACTATTACCTTTCTTTTGGGAGTTTTCATCTGTTAACTAAAACCGGCGCCGCTGGCTGGGATTATATTTCTTTAAAACGGGTTTCTGAATTTTATTTTGACCTTAATTTTGGGCTTTTTATTTATTTCCCCTCTTTATTGATTTTATTGGCGGTGGCGTTATCGACCAACGTTTCAAAAATTAAGAAGAACTGGCGTTATTGGCTGATAATCCCGGTTATCTTGTTAGCCAATTTAATTTCCGTTTCCACAGCAAATTGGAATAGCGGGACTGCCGGTTTTGGGCCTTTGCGTTATTCTGTTTGGGTATTACCGGTTTTAATTTTTTTAACCGTTTCTCTTTTACCGGTTGAAAAAATAACCAAAGTAAAAACTGTCATAATTTTGACTTTTGTTTTTTTTAGCCAGACGGCCATTTTTATGGCTAACGGCGGTTTTAATGCTGATCCTTACGCTTTTGTTAAGCATAATTTCCTGGCGGAAAAAGTTTTGGAGATTAAACCTTCTTGGTACCATCCCAGTTTTGAGATTTTTTGGGAAAGAACTTTGGGAAAAGAAGAGCTGGAAGATCCGGTGATTTTTGATAAAAACGGCCGATGCCGAAAAGCGTTGGCCAGTTATAACAGTTGCCTTTCCTTAGTAGGAGAGTGCGGTTTTATTCCGGACAAATATTCGAGCCTTTGCCAGCCAGGGGAAATTGGCCTTCCGAGCGATAATTGGCGTCTACTTGAGGCGTTAGAGGCCTCTTTTTGGCCGGTTAAAGGCCAGTGCGTTGATACCGGCGAGCTTTCCGATTATCCTTGTTTTTTCAACCAGAACGATTTCGCCTTGGCAGTTGGTTTGAAAGAGGAAGATTGGTCCAGGGTTGTTTCTCTTGGACCTGGAGCCTGGGAGATTAAATACGGCGCTTTAGTGAAATTGAAACTCCCGCCCGGGTATATTGCCCACAAAAACCCGGATTATTTTTATGTGGATTATTAATATTGACTGAGTTCAGAGTTCGAATCCGGCGTCTTTGAGACACTGGAGAAAAACTTCCCGGATCGGGTTTTCATAAAAACCGGTTTCCTGATTGCCGGAGCTGTATTTGGAAACCTTACTGCATTCAACCACTGTTTTCGCTTTCAGCTCCTCGCGTTTGAATTTTAAATACTGGCTTAAAAACTGACTGGCCCAGACATAGGTGACAATCACAATCGCCCCGATGCCGATAATGGTAACAATGTTGCCGACAGGATTATCTTTCGGTTTTTGGATTGGCTGGACTGGTATTGCCGGCGGTTGGTTGAATTCCATTTCCATACTGTCTATATCATTAAAACACCTGGTTTTTTTAAATTCAAGGTCAAGACTAGGTTAATCT
>JAHJSD010000076.1 GCA_018830585.1 Patescibacteria group bacterium | reverse complement strand
TGAAGTGGAAAAAGAAAAAGGGTTTAAGAGCAAAAAAGACATTGAAAAATACGGTATTGGCAAATTTATTAAAGACTGCAAGAATCGGGCTTTAAAGTATGCCGGAGTCCAAACGGAACAATCCAAAAGATTGGGTTACTTCATGGATTGGGACAATTCTTACTACACTTTGAGTGATGAAAATAATTATATGATTTGGGCTTTTTTGAAAAAGTGCCATTCCGAAGGCAGTCTCTATAAAGGCGATGATTCGGTTCCCTGGTGTCCCCGATGCGGCACTTCCATCTCCCAACACGAAATTGCCACCGAAGGTTACCGGAATCTAACCCACGAATCTGCTTATATGAAATTCCCGGTAATTAGGGATGCCCCAATTCCACCATCCGAGAAGTCCTCCGGCCACCTCGGAGGAAAAACTTCTAAAAATGAATTCCTCTTAGTTTGGACCACCACTCCCTGGACGATTCCGGCCGATACTTTAGTGGCTGTCAGTCCTGAAATAAACTACGCTTTAGTCGAATTTGAAGGGAACAAATATTGGCTGGCTAAAAATTTGGTCAAAGACGTTTTCGGTACTGATCTGAAAGCGGAAAAAATAGTCACCGGAGACCGGTTAATCGAAAAAGAAGGAGTCAACCACTATCAAGCTCCTTTTGACGATCTGCCTATCATGCAAGAAGTTGCTAAAAAAGCCGGTGACCACTTTCACGCTGTAGTTCTTTCTAAAGAATTAGTCAATGACAATGAAGGAACGGGGGTCGTTCATGTTGTTCCGGGAGCAGGAACCGAAGACAACCAGCTTGCTAAACAAAAATTAGGCTGGTTAGATGTTATCTTTCCGGTTATTGACGAATCAGCCAATTATCTTGAAGGCTACGGCTTTTTAACCGGCAAAAACGCCAAAGATCATCCTGAGCTGGTTCTTAATTATCTAAAAGAAAAAGATAATGGTAAATATCTTTTAAAAACTAAACCTTATACCCACTCCTACCCTGTTTGCTGGCGATGTGATACCGAATTGGTTTGGCGGTTAGTTGACGAGTGGTACATCGGTATGGACATTCCCCGAAAGACTGACGGAAAAACTCTTCGCCAAAGAATGATTAGAGTGGCCAAAAAAATCAAGTGGGTCCCCGGCTTTGGTTTAAAACGAGAGCTTGACTGGTTGAATAATATGCATGACTGGCTAATTTCCAAAAAAAGATATTGGGGCCTGGCCTTGCCTGTTTGGGAGTGTCAATGCGGTCATTTCGAAGTGATCGGCTCCAAAGAAGAGCTTAAAGAAAAGGCCGTCGAAGGCTGGCAGGAATTTGATCCGCCAGCCGGCGGACACAGCCCTCACCGACCAGAAATAGACGGTATTAAAATAAAATGCCCTCAGTGCGGCAAACTAGTTTCAAGAATTCCTGATGTGGGCAACCCCTGGCTGGATGCCGGCATTGTCAATTTTTCCACTTTGGTTGATCCTGAAACAGGCCAGTTAAGTTATTTAACTGATAAAAAATACTTCAACCAATGGTATCCTGCTGATTTTGTTACCGAGTGCTTCCCGGGACAGTTTAGAAACTGGTTTTACGCTTTAATCGCCATGTCAACCGCCTTAGAAGACCAAGCTCCTTTTAAAACCCTTTTAGGCCATGCCTTGGTTAAAGACGAAAAAGGCGAAGAAATGCACAAAAGCAAAGGTAATGCTATCTGGTTTGATGACGCCGCCGAAAAAATGGGGGTTGATACCATGCGCTGGCTTTACCTGCGGCAGAATCCGGAACTTACTTTGAACTTCGGTTACAAAATTGCCGACGAGGTCAGAAGGCAATTTATTTTTCTCTACTGGAACAGTTACCGCTTTTTTGTCACCTACGCAAGCCTGAACGGTTTTCAACCCACCCAAACCTTAAACCTTAAACCTAAAACCTTACTTGATACCACCAACACCCCCGGGGTGGGCCTTGACTCCCCGGGGGCGAGTTCACTCGATAAATGGATCATCTCCCGATTGGAGTCAACCAAAACGGCTGTTAAAAAAAAGTTAGACCGCTATCACCATCAGGAGGCAATCAAGGAAATCGAGGAGTTTTTAAACGATTTATCAACCTGGTATGTCCGCCGATCCAGAGATAGAGTTAATCCAAATAACCGAAACTCCAATGATAGAAATGCCTGTTTAGCGACTCTTTATTATGTTTTAAGAAACCTAAGTCTAATTTTGGCTCCGTTTATCCCCTATTTAGCCGAAACCATTTGGCAGGGATTGCACGGCAAAAGCGAAGACCGGCAACCAAAAGACTCCGTCCACCTTGAAAATTGGCCTAAAATAAATTCCGGGTTAATTAACAAAAACTTGGAAAAACAAATGGCCCTGGCAAGAGGGGTGGTTGCTTTAGGCCATTCTTTAAGAAAGGAAAAACAGCTGAAGGTCCGTCAACCATTATCCAAATTTTCAATTTTCAATTTTCGATTTACAAAATTTAGCCAACAACTGATTGAGTTAATTAAAGAAGAACTAAATGTCAAAGAGGTTATTTTTAAAGATGACAAGGGAGCATTAAAAGTGGAATTGGATAGCAAGCTAACCCCGGAATTAAAACAAGAAGGGGACGCCAGAGAATTAATCCGGCAAATCCAAATTTTGCGCCGAGAAGCCAAGTTATCTTTAGAAGACAGAATTGTTGTTTACGCTCCATCGTGGCCCCAAGAGTGGCAGGAGGAAATTACGACCAGCACCGGAGCCGGAAAAATAGTTAAAAGCGAAGATTTGCGGATTGAAAAAGTGTAAGTCAAAGACAAAGACCCTTCCCGGCCCAAGTCCAACTCACTCCTGTTTATCGAGAACTATTTTTTGAAAGATTCTTCTCGACGTTGCTCGAAGAATAAAGATGGGATAAGTCCGAACTCCAGAATCCAAATGCCAGGTGGTTAAAACCAAGTGGTTCCGATCCTGGATCGAAAACCTTAAAACGATCCAGGATCGGATTTACAGGATCACAATATATTCACCACTCGAGTTTACCCTGAGTGGTGAGGCCGTTTAATCATCGAAGAACTCAAAGAATAATCTCTGAAGAGTTGAAACAACCTGCTAAGATTCTGCTTTAAAACTTAAACACTTCTACCAAAATTAGCGCCCACTAAAACTAAATCAACCACATTGACGATGCCGTCTTTATTGGCATCCCCTGCCGGGTTACTACTGCCAAAGTTGGCTCCGACTAAAACTAAATCGGTAATATCAACCCGGCCGTCGCCGTTAACATCACCTGTCAATCCTGGCCCAGGAGTGGGCGTATTAGTCGGTCTTGGCGTGTTGGTCGGAGTATTGGTAGGTGTATTAGTTGCTGTCGGCCTCGGAGTACTGGTCGGTGTATTGGTCGGCCTTGGCGTTAGAGTATTCGTCGGTCTAATCGTAGGCGTAATAGTCGGCGTATTGGTTGGCCTGAGTGTCGGGGTATTGGTCGGTGTTGGCCTGGGGGTATTAGTCGGTCTTGGGGTGTTAGTTGGAGTCGGTGTTGGATACCTACAGACATTACCAAGACAAACCATGTTGTCAGAACAATCTTGACAAGGCCCCCATTGTCCGAGGATAGAGTTGCAAATCATCACTCTTTGGAATTCACAACATTGGGTTTGTCCCGGATTACATTGAGGGGGAATTGTCGGCGTGTTAGTTGGCGTGGAGGTGTTAGTTGGCCTCGGCGTGTTGGTCGGGGTGTTAGTAGGTGTATTAGTGGGCCTAACCGTAGATGTGGGAGTATTAGTTGGAGTACTACTTGGTTTAACTGTAGGGGTGTTGGTCGGAGTATTAGTCGGAATAGGAGTATTGGTCGGTGTCAGAGTCGATGTTGCCGGATAAGCAATATCAACATAACCATTGGCAACTGTGCCTAAGATATCTTCATTCTCGGACTGGTAAAGAAAAACATCGCAATCGCACTGGTCGCAACCGGCTCCGGTACAACGGTAAGCGTCACAAGGTATTGCCCCAACACCGCTGAATTTAAAATTGAAGTTTGCTCTGCCCACTAAAGATTTGGTTCTGAAATGGATGGTGGCCACTACTCCTCCACCGGTTACCGGTTTAGGCTGTAAGCCGGAATCCAAAGCTCCGGCCATAAAAAATATCTTTCCTAAGGCTTCGTTAACCTGATTGGTAATCGTTAATCC
>JAHJSD010000075.1 GCA_018830585.1 Patescibacteria group bacterium | reverse complement strand
CGGTACAGGACTGCCATGTACCGAACCTGCTATAGCAAGCGCAAATCAAACTTTCAGTGTTTCAAGCTTAAAAATGTGGTAAATTTGTTTTGCGGGTACTATATGTACCCTACGTGGTACTGTGGTGACCCCATACCGCCCCGACCTCGCGTCGGGACTGGTGCTGGGGTAGAATCATAATTAACTTTCGATACTTAAATCTCCCCTTAAAGCGTATTCCCCAATTCGTTTTATTTCTTCTAAAACCCTATTTCTGGCAATATCATCTTTCCACCAATTATTTTTCTGAATATTCCTTTCGTCAATTACCGGATAGAAACAGAACTTAATATTTGCCGGAAAAAATTTTCTGGCGGTCATCAAAACCCGGCGTGTGTGAAATGTTTTACATACAAATAAAATTGTTTTTATATTTTTAAATCCTATTTCTTTTTCAATTATCGGTTTTGAAAACAAAATATTTTCTTTTGTATTGGTCGCTTTTCTTTCTAACAAAAAAATTTTTTCCGGTATTCCCAACTCACCCCCTCGTTTAAAAAATCTGTCTGCTTCAATATCTTTTAATCTGCCTTTGCTGTGACCAGTAATTAAAATTCTGTTTGAATATTTTTTATCATATAACTTTTTTACTTCATCCATCGTGGACAAATAGCTATGACCAAAAACAAATATTAATTCTGCTTTTTCTAGATTGGCAGGCAAAAACAGGAAGTCAGAAATTGCCTGAATTGTGGTGACGCAGTTGGTACTCATAGAAAATTAATTGTGCCCTTATTGCGTATAACGTTTAGGTATAATCCGATAGTCCTCCGCAACAACATTTTATCATGTTAAAACCGTAGCGGAATATGGGCGAGGAGGTGTAACCAACGAACCATATATACTGTGTTAGATTACCCGATCCTGAGCGAAGTCGAAGGAGAGAGCGTAGCGTAATCGAGTACCGCAACGTAAGCGAGGAGCGCAGAAATTCAGAAAGAATGAATTTCTCAAATGCTGCCTTTTTCACTAATGGTAACAGATGCTCCTGCTTTTCTAGCGGCTTCTCCTGCCCACTTTAAGCACGCTCTTCTATGGCATCCAAACAATGTCACATGCCCTGCCCTGCCCTGCCAATATCATCTCCAATTCTACGTGGCTCATAATGTTCAACAGCAACAAATCCTGTGTCGGGAGACTTTTTAACTCCTTTGATTTCCTGAGACACCTCTTTCAAGGCTGCAAGATACTCGGGGTTCCTTCCACTATATTCTAGTTCCCTAATAGTTTGATTTATTTTACTTTCATGAACTATTAAGTTAATAGAGCCACCTCTTCTTTTAAGCCGCTCAAGCATATAAATTTCCCTATCTTGCTTGTCTATTCTTTCTGAATTTCATCTAACCTGTCAGTATATCTGAAGTTTAGCAAAAACCTTAAGTTTCTTCAAATGAAAAAAGGCGGTAATCACTCCTCCGAGGTGTTAGAATTGACTTCTCGGACGGTATGATGGCAAAATTTCAAACACGCTTCGTTCCACCTCGCCCGCCTGCATCGCTTGGTGCGAAGCATCTGCGGGCAGGGAGGAGTCCCTGCCTGCCGGTTTACCTGTCTGCCGACAGGCAGGCCCGCCGGCAGGAGGGCAGGCAGCTTTTAGCGAAGAAGGAAAAGACCTCGGGCCCCATAAGGGATCCCTTCGGGATTTTCGCGAAGGCGGACTAAATTACCGAAATTATAACATAGTAGTTTTTTATTATCTCCGCCAACGTTCGCGTATATGCCAAGTTTCGCACAATCCTTATTGTTTTTCAATTCGGGTGATTCTGAACCATAAGCTTGTCAAATGGTCGAGGGAGAACCGCATATACTCTGTTATGTAATGTATCCGAATTATTATCAAAACTAATTATGCTTTAAATATCATCATATCGATAGACTCCCCGCCATTTTTATTATTAAATACACCCAATTTTTTGAATCCGTTTTTTTCATAAAACTTTAACGCTCTTTTATTAATTGCAAAAACTCCGCCCCACAAAATCATTCTTTTTTGCCCAAACAGTTTTGCAATGCCTAACAGATAGGGAAAGAAGAGCGATCCAATACCTTTGTTTTGATATTCATCGGCAATACAAAGACCTATTCTGCAATCAGTTTTTGGATTGAGCTTCACTCCATATCTTAAAAATCTCTCTTCATCATTTTTTGGTATATCAAAACTGAATTCAAAAAGAGCGACAAAATTTTTGGCAGAATTGTCCTCGGCAATAAAGCGCAGTTTATCATAACGGTTAATGGCATCACAAAGTTCCTCTGCGGTAGAGAAATTATAACTATCGAGAATATAGTATTGGCGAGTTTTTGGAGAAAGTTTTTCAAGAAATTGGGCAAGAGAACTGATATCTGAATGTTCCAAGGGTCGAAGAGTTATGGTTTCGCCAGACGGCAGGGAAACTTTAAAGGTTAATAATTTTGGATTGTTCAAAACATCAGATAAATTTAAATGCATCATTTCAAATATTTCCTATAACATCCAAGTGTCTGAGAAGCCCTTATGTTTCAATCGGGATTTGGGTACGTTTAGTTCACGTAAACGTACCTCAGATACACGCAACTGGTTTCAAAACTCTTTACGTCATTGCGAGGAGTGTTAACGACGCGGCAATCTATCTTTAAAAACAAGATCGCCACACTCGCTTCACTCGTTCGCGATGACTTTTGAAACAGGTTTACGGTTATGTTATATTTTTATTTTTTCAAACCACTTAGCGGCCTCGTCCAACATTGAACGATAATTTTTTATTTGTACATATTCAAAAAATTCATTTGGCTCAATTAATTTTCTCTCATTTATAACACCGGCAGCAGGATCCTTTGTTTGGGATTTTAGCTCATGTAGTAAAGCGGCAAACCTTAGCTGGTAAATCGTAGGCTTGTCTGAAACAACTTCATAGTAGCCGATCATTTTGTTTTTGCCAATAACCATTATCACGAGCGTAGTTCCAAATCTTTTCATCAGAAGCCTTGTGTAAATCCCCCCCGGATTAAAAGGCCAAGGACTCGCCACATACCGCCACAGTGGGATATGGTATACCAGATGGTGTCCCAAAAACTCCAGATAGATGCCATTTTTTCCCAGGGGGGGCTTTCCGATGCCGGGGTAAACCAAGAAGGCAAACGTGGTTTAAAATCTTCAAGCTCCTTGATCAGCTTGCGTGAGATGTTTTGATCCAAGAGTAATTTCATGGCTTGTTGTGATTAAGGAATGCTCTCTTTCTGAAGCATAAGACAAAACTGCCTTAATATCTTTTTTGGTTAACTCGGGAAAATCACTCAGCATTTTCTTCTCACTCATCCCCGAAGTAAGCATTTTTAAAACATCGTAAACAGTAATACGCATACCGCGAATGGCGGGCTGACCACCCCGTTTACCTGGTTCAATGGTAATAATATTTTTGTAGTTCAGGCTTCTATTCTACTAATTCTACTAAATAATAAAAAATAGGCCACATTTGGGTGATCCTGAGCTTGTCGAAGGAGAATCTCGTCTACTTTATTATCGGATGTATTAAGCGTTATCCTTATTATTAATATAAAGCCTTTATTACTTGCAAGGGCCTAGCATACCATTTCAATTTTTGTTGTTGCATAGTTTTTTTAACTTGACCTATTGACATCCATATGGTTTTACTCACCTCATTAGTTTCAAGTTTGATATTATCTTTGGGTTTAAGTTTGTACTCGAATACGTGAAAAAATTCATTCGACGTAGGAAGTTTAACTAAAACCTCTCCAACAAATTTTAATTCTTTTGCAGGAGTAACTATCCCAAGCTCTTCTTCTAATTCTTTGACTGCCGTTTCAAGATAACTCTTGCCGTAATTAACATGACCTCCTACGCTAAGATCCCAACAATCGGGGTACAAGTCTTTTGTCGAACTTCGCTTCTGCAAAAGAATTTTGTTAGTTTTGTCTTTTACCACAACAAAAATTGTTCTATAAATTTTATCCGGGCTATTATGCGCAACTTCACGAGAAATTGAGCCTATCACTTCATTATTGCTGTTTACTTCAGTTAGTAGTTCTTCTTGTGGATCTGTAGTCAGTGGCGCACTCATAATTAATTTTAAATAGTATTAGTATTTCCGATAACGTTCCAGTATGGCTGATGCTTTGCCTTATTTTTTCTATAACTTAAGAAATTCTTCTGTTGATAAATCGATTTGTTCTAAAATAGCAGGCAATGTTCCTTTCCTAACTGGTCGATTATGAACCGGTATAACAGTTCTACTGCCATTTTGATGTTTAAAAACAACATGACTGCCTTTTCCCGATCTGGAAATAAAACCAAGTTTAACAAGTACCTTTTCGATCTTCTTTGGTTTTATTTGAGGAGGCTTCGTCATAAAAAGATTTAAGCAAAATGAAGCCTGGAAGGAGCATCAATTTGAGTAGTAGTAATTATATCCTGTTCTGGC
This sequence comes from Patescibacteria group bacterium, assembly GCA_018830585.1. Lineage (GTDB taxonomy): Bacteria > Patescibacteriota > Microgenomatia > UBA12405 > JAHJSD01 > JAHJSD01. The sequence goes on along the minus strand of JAHJSD010000075.1, from coordinate 3,250 downwards.
ATATCAACAGGAACTGGTTGATTATCTTCAACTAGGCTATCTACATAGACTTTTATAGCTCCTTTTACGTTAGCCAGAGCTTCCTCAATAGTATCGCCATCATCAGCCACTCCGAGAGTAGGACAAAAAGCAGTAAATCCTGATTTGCTTGTACCTGTTTGAGTATCAGGACTGATTATAATACGGTAGTTTAAAATTCTAGTCTTCATATGAATTTATTATACAACAAGACTTAAAAATAAAGCAAAATATGCTTGCCCGCCTTTGGAGGGGATAGACGACTGCAAGAGATGAATCAGGTATACGCTGTTATCGGACCTGAGTCGAAGGAGAGTGCAACGTAGTCGGAGCGACTGAAAAGAGCGGAGAAGTCCCGATCGCATACGATTTTTTTATTTATCTTTTCTTTTATGATGAAAATATATTCTACAACTAATTTTGTTTTTCTTACAGAACTTTTTTATCTTGGTTTCTTCAATACCCCAATAATCACTATCTTTGGTGTATATTTCTTTGTATTTTAATATAAGTTCTGGTTTGTTCTTTCTTAAAAATCTGTAAATTTCATCTCGGATAGATGGATAAAAATTTAGATTTTCAAACCAATATTCATCCACAAAAGATTTTGTTTTGGTAATTAATGCTTTCCAATCAGTTATCTCTGGAAATATTGGTGAAACAAAAAGAGCGGTTTGAATTCCTGCTTTATGAAGCTCTTTTAAAGCATTAATTCTTTTACCAACTGAAGATGCCAAAGGTTCCAATTCTTTTCTTATAGCGTCAGCTAATACAGATAAGGAAAGGGCAACAATACAATTTTTGAATTGTTTGAATAAATCAATATCTCTAACTACTGAATCGGATTTAGTGATCAAATCCAAACGAGGTTGTAAAAGTATCAGTTTTTCAAGAATTTTTCTAGTAATTTTATATTTCCTTTCAATCGATTGATAGGGGTCTGTAACAGATCCAATTGTTATAGATTTATTTTTGTATTTATTGGCATCTTCAGGAATTAAATCTGGAGCGTTGATTTTTACATCAACAAAAGAACCCCAAGGCTCTTTATGCCCTGTAAATCGTTTCATAAATCTTGCATAGCAATATTTACAGCTATGCATACAGCCAACATAAGGATTAATAACAAAGTCTCCCTCCGGCAAACCAGATTTAGTGATTATTGATTTTGCTTTAATTTTTTTTATTTTCACCATAATCTAATAATTTTAAGCAATATATAAATCTTCTTAAGCGCGCGCAAGGAATTACGCCTAACATTTTAGCATATCTAATGTTTTGCTCCAAGCTTATTTTAGCATCTCAATAGCTAGAGCGAAATATGGGAGAGTGCCGACCTGCCCATCCGAAGCTTTAGCGTAGGCAGGGCTGAGGCGCTCTCCAGATATATTGTGTTATACGCCCCAAAGAGCGCAGCGGGGCGCAAATGATAGTGAGCAAGTTTTCAAAAATCCGTTTTCAAAATGAGGCTGCCAAATCATAGAAATTAACTAATTCAATATCATATTCTCGCAAACTGGTGATGATTTTCCTAATATTTTCTGCATCCATTTCTCTTTCTTTGTTCAATCTCGATTTTGATTCTGGGTCATAATATCCCGGATGGAAATTGATGACATAAAAACCATCTTGTAAAGAACCAAGCCATTCTTTTATTTCAGAAAAAGATTTACCTGTTCCATTAAAAATAGAATCTTGAGTGGTGATTAAGCCATCAGTATTCATAATATCTTCTCCAAACAAACTCAAGTTTTTGCAGGGAATCTTTCTCCGTTTGCAAAATTCTTGGATAACAGGATAACCCTCCTTAAGATAATCCGTTTTATGAATATCAATATGGCTTGGTTTGAATCCAAAAACCTCAACAAATTTTCCAAACTGTCTTTCCACTTCCTCACGAAAATTTGTGTTTTTAAAATAAATGTGAAGTCCTACACAAGCAAGATGGTTTTTTGATAACTGAATCAATTTTTCAACTTGTTCTTTTTGACCAGAATCAATTTCATCAATCATAACTGAAGTTGATGTAACAGCTTTTCCTTCAATCAACTCCAGAATCATCTCATTGAACAACCTGCTATATCCAAAATCATCAGCGGTTATTATTAGTTTAATCATAATTTATTGAGTTATCTTAATGTTTATAAATGTTTATAGCAACCGAATCTCATTTTTAGGATTTTTGAAAATTTCCGATAATGGGCGGCGGTTATGCGAAGCTTCGCTGAGCACAAACGGAGGCGAAGGCAAGTCTGACTTGCCGAAGCCGAAGCACATTAGGCAACGAGCGAAGCGATGTTGGCTAACGTTTCGGTATATCTGATGTCCCGCCGACACCTTGTTTATTTTATCAATTTTCGGCGGGATATGGGAGAGTGCCGAGCTGAGGCACTCTCCAGATATACTGTGTTAGATGACCCGAGGCAAGAATGATTCTTAAAAACTTGCTGAGAGCGCAGCGGGGCTGAACGACTGAACGGAGTGAAGAGTTTTACGAAAAATTAAGTCTGCCCACTTAAATTCCATGCCTTATCAAATTCTTCTGGAAATGAAACACCAGCTTCCCTGAACATTACGACAAGTTGTCCTTGATGTAAATATTCGTGAAAGATCAAAGACCTTAAGTTAAAGGCGACGTCAGGTTGATAATCGTCCAAGGATCTTAACAATAATTCAATTTCACTAATCTGTTCCAGAAGAATTTGTTTTACCAAACTACTAGGAATATCCCTTTTGGCATATTCTTTTTCGGGGGTAACTAATAAGCCAAATTTCTGTTTACTATCTTTTTTGATTATTCTAATGCGTGTATTCGTAGTAGTTGCTATACACTGAAATTGATAAAGAACATCCCTGTTTTTCCTATCATCGTTTTTGTAGTTTGGTAAATAATCTAAGATATTATTTTTGTGGGCAGAATCAAATAAATCTAAGGTGTTATTTCTTGCCCATTTAAAACTTTCTAAAAGTGATTTGTATATATTATTCATGATATCTTAATTTTTCGTAAAATTTCATCTAACGTCTCGGTATGTCCGACGTTAGACATATTTATTAAACTTGATTGATTTTACAATAAATATGGCTAATTTGGGTCGAAGGACTGCAAGGACTGAGCCGGACATACTGTGTTAGACGACCTGAACGAAGGGAGTAAACTAATCCCCTACTACCTGAGTGAAAGTGCAACGGGGCAAGGAGGAGCGAAGCGACGACGAAGAGTTGAGAATTT
>JAHJSD010000074.1 GCA_018830585.1 Patescibacteria group bacterium | reverse complement strand
TCGTTCCCACAACTAAAAACATATACGCCCAAATAGCCGCTTTTTCGGCGATGCTATCCATCTTAAAAATCAGCAAAAATGGGCACAATGCTAAGAAAAATAGAGCTACTGCTATAGAAAATCTGCTCTTAAACTTAAAAGCCAAGTTTAATGCCAGCCACCAGAGAATAAAAAATAAAATTATTAGATCGGAAGCAGCCGAAATTAGAAAAATGTCAAAAGCGATTCCTAAAAAAAAGATTGCCAAAAAAACCTCTTTACTTAAAAAGTATCTTTTAAAAACCCAGCCAAAAAGCGCAAATATAGAAACAGGTTCTTTTTCCTGCTCCTGTGTCTCCGCAACTAATTGCAAAGAGAGTTCAGTTCTTCTTTTTTCTTCCAAAAAAATGACAATCTCTTGCCAATTCCTCTTCATCGCTTCAGTAAGCCAAATCCCAAAAGAAACTATAAAAATAGCAAAGAAGATTGCGGAGTTAAGTCCGAAATCAAAATTCAAAACCTTCGCAAGAACCAAAAACAGCCAAATTAAAAAATCCGCCGCTGCCAGCTTAAAGACAACATCAGCTTTAAAGTCTTTGGTAATTATATTTAATAACTTTAGATTGTATTTCATTTTTTTAATTTCCCCGGATCTTTTATCTCAAACTTAATAATATTACTGGTTATCCCATCTTCACGTTTCACCACCAAATCCATTGTCCCAAATTTAGCCGGTACCGGAATAACGCCAATAATTTTATTTTCACCCCAAAGAGAAATTGTCAGATCCCCCGCTTCACCCAAAACCACCTCTCCTTTTTTAAACGATGGATAGAAGTTTACTCCGTTTATTTCTAACTTTTCCCCCTGGTAACCTTCGGAAGCGCTTACTCTGTAAATTTTAGGCAAATACTCTCTTGATAACTTCTCCTTCCGACAGCTCAAGTAAACAACCGCCCCCGCGATCTCTAATACCAACAACAGTCCAAAAAAGGCTTTCCCTTTAACTTTTTGCCAATTAAAGGACAAGAAAAGCAAAAAAATAATTATAAAAAATAAATTTGAATAAATAGCGGGGATTTTTGGAACCACGAAGAAAACATTGACTAACAGCCGTTCTGCCTGAGAAAAAAATAAATTGTAAACAGCAAAAGTTAAAAGCAAAACTATTAAAATATCTCCCAATAAAGAAAACCATTTCTCAAACCGCGGTTCACTTTTTAACGAAATATATAGATCAAACGAAACTTCGACCGCCTTGAAAATAAGGACGAAAATTATACCGGCGATAATTGCTTTGAAGATAATTAAAGAAATAAGAAAAATCAGAAAGGGCAAAACAGTACCGCGCAAAAATCGAAATTTCTTCATCAGAATAGAGTTTACTGAAAGAACCGGAGATCGTCAACCAAAACGGCCGGAGCGGAAAAAACAGTCACGCCAACTCCGCCTCTGGTGAAACTTCCATCATTGGCTTCACCTAATTTGGAAAAGTTCACCCCGTCGAGAGACACCGAAAAAGAGATTATTCTTCCCGAGAGTTCAGCTTTAAGCCAATAAGGAGTCCCTCTTTCAATCTTAACGTTGTCTATTGTGCCGCGAGTCAGGGTGATATTTTCCACCCCCTTGTTTTTATCGAAAATTCCAATTTTCCTTATTTGCCAACCACTCTCGTCTAATCCGGATAAAGTAAGATAATAACCAAACCCTTTGCGGTAGTTACCTCGCGCAAATAAACCAAATTCACCCTTGGTTAGCGGAGTAAATTTCGCGGAAAAAGTATAGTCTTGGGCGGAAGTAATCTTTTTTATCGAGGCGACTAATCTTTCCCGCATTCCGGCAAACAAAAGATTCTCCGTTCCTGAAAAATTTTTTAATGCTAGGGATTCTTCGTTTAAAACACTCCAGTCCTCGGGGTACTTAACTTCTTTCTCTGCCCAAAGTGAATCTACTGTTAGTGAAGCCATTGTTTTTGCTCTGGAAACAAGTTCAATTCTTATTTCTGAAATAGGTCCATCCGGTGAATCTTGATTAAGATCATCATTTGATTCATAAAAGAATTTATCTTTAGGCATTACCACCAAATTCCAACCTTCGGACAAACCTCTTACCGAATAGATATGATTTTTCTTTCCGTCCGAAAGGATCACCTTGAATTCTTCGATGTTCGAAGGACCGGAAAAAAGATAAACAAAGATTTTATAAGAGGAAAAATTATTAAAATTAAAGCGATCGACTAAATCTATACTGGCCGATGATCTTTCGTAGTTTCTGGAAACGAAAGATAACCCGCTTTTACCGGTAATAAAATAGGTATAATCAAAATCACTGTCTCCTGTCCATTTCTCGTTTTCTTCAAAATCGGCAATGTCAAGAGAACGGTGTTTTACTTTGTCAGCATAAGAAAGGTTGTATTCCTTTTCGGTGAAAGGAAAGGAAACGATTTCCTCTTGATTGTTGGAGCTATTGGTTGTCTTATCCGGCAAAAAAGAGATTTTCCCCTCTTTATAGAGGTAGAAGGCGATACCCGCCGCCGCCAAAACAAATACCAAAGTTAATATTTTCCCCACAATCTGTTTTTTCATTTTTATAATTCTATCACTTATTAACGAATTAGAAAATTAACAAATTATTTCCGGACAAGCTTACCATCTTTTCTCTTTTTACCGTCTTTCTGGCTAAATAAAACGTAAACATAAATGTTCTTTGACTGTCCAAAACCGAGATTCACTCCCGGGGGTGTTGGTCCTGAGTGTTTGTTGACACAGATTCTGAATTAAATTCAAAATGACAAGACCGATTCTGAATCACCCCAGTCATGCGACGGGGTAAAAGTTCAAAAATGACAAGAATAGATAGTTTTAAAACTGGTTTATCATAAACTTCCTTCGTTAATTCTATCGCCTTTTTCCAAACAGGCAAGTCTTCAAACCTACTGATTTTCATTTCAGATTTTTAATTTAATCTGTTAATTCGTTAATCTTTTAATGGCTTAATAGACCTAATTGTTTTAATCCCCAAATACCCTAAACAGCCTAATAAGGTTGTCAGGGAAATAACCAATCCTATGTAAAACAATCTTTGTGGAGAAAATTCCACTACCAATTCATAATTTTCCTGCCCACCGGCATCTTCCGGAGTGATATGCCAGGAGTT
>JAHJSD010000073.1 GCA_018830585.1 Patescibacteria group bacterium | reverse complement strand
TTTCGCACTTGCGCACTATAACTGTCATTGCGAGGGAGCGCCAGCGACCGCGGCAATCTCGGTTCATTTGCCGCCAGATCGCCACGCTCTCCCGATCGAATCGGGATCGCTCGCGATGACAGAAAGTGCGAAACTTATGAAAGGGTCCGATCCCGGATCGGAAATCTAAAACGATCCGGGATCGTAATTTACCAAAGTTGGCACCTCTAAAGACGCCTCCAGCAATCTTCAAAGTTTCCGAAAACCACTTCGAAGGCAAAAGCGAAGCCCCCCCGAGGTGGAAGTGACCCCTCGGATAGTGAAGGAGTTAACAAGAATCCCTCTTGGTCACACCGTCCGAGGAGTCAGATGTTACGCTTCGCTTCACTCTGCCACCTCGGAGGAGTAACTCTGTTTATTTTTCCACTCGTCTCTTGGGTCACTTAAATGGCGAAGTGGGGAGGACTAAAAACCAACACAAAGTGTCCGTTATCCCCTCGTCATCCTGATCTCCCTCAGGGAGAGAAGGATCCCGTTTGGGACTGGTAAATTGTTATGCACAGGGGGATTCTTCGCTCTGCCCTGTACCGGCTGGTACGGGGCTACGCTCAGAATGCGAGAGGTAGAATGATGCGGAAATGAAGCCTCCTCGAGGTGACGTCGGGGACTGGTGCTGGGACAAAACGTTAGCTTGCCGCCGCAAAAATCCTGCCCTCAACACTCTTGACTAAAGTATAAAACTGGAGGGCGAAAGTCGGTTTTTTAAATCTGGGGGGGAGATTGGTTTTTGAAATCTCCCCGGTTCGGTGTTTTTCCAAAAGAGCTTCCGCCAACTCTTCAATCTGACCGACCTCTTCTAAAGCCTTTTTCAATTCCCCCGGCTGGTTTGATTGGGATAACCTCTCAGCAAGCCGGTAAAGCCTAAGGTCCGGATCCAATTTGTTAGTTGGCTCCTGACGAAGATAATACCTTTCCGCCAAAGATTCAAGTTCGCCAATTAACGGTTCAAAGGTTTCTCCCGGATACTCCCTTATCAGGTCAAAATCCGGCTCTGTCTGCTTCGACGACCCCAGTTCCAAAACCCGGCTCTCTCCTGGCATAAAAGTGTCAGCAACGGAAACCGGCAATGCCGGAGTGGCGTCATAACGGTAAATTTCACCGCCCACAAATAAAACTGTTCTGGCATGAACGCCGGAAGCCGTTACCGGAACCATGCTCTCACCTTTTTGGTAGAGTAAAATCCGGCTTCTTTCCAGAGAATAGAGACTCTCAGTACCAACCACAACCCGTTTTCCTCTAAAAATAAACTTTAGACAGGCCGATAAAAAAAGAGCCTGACTGCCGCACTGAACCCGGTATTTACCTGACCCGGGATCATAAAATGAAGCCATTCTTTGAAAGACATCCCCTCCTTGGGCCGTTTTTCCGTCAAAAGAATATTCTGACGCGGATTTTATCGCTTCGGACAAGTCCAAGACTGTTGACCTGCCCTCACCACCAATCTTTCCCCTTATTGCCGCGGCCATCGCGGCAAGACCTCTTGATTCAAGCAATTCAGCCAATTCTGAAACCCTGCTATCGGGGACAGCCAAATCTCTTTCTTCCTCCCCGGAAGAGTTTCCGCTTGAACGGAAACCCGCCTTAATCGAAAGGGGCGTCCCCTTCGCCCACCCGGGCAGTTTAATCCGATATTGACCGGAGGCTGAATCATGATAAATCTTGATACCTGACAAAGGCAGTTCTCTCCCATCCGCAGTTATCTTCAAACCGGCCAGATCAAAACCCAAAGGAGCAGGAAGATTCAGAAAACCATTTCTTGAAGCGGCAAGCTGTTTTACAGACTCTAAAAATACCGTTCCCTCGCTATTCGAAGGAAGATCATATTTTGAAAACCTTTTGACATTCCCCGGCAAATCGCTTGAAACTACCAGATCAGAAATTTCAGCCAAATCTTCCTGTTTTCCCCGCAAGGCAAAATTAAACATCCTTTCTCTTTCCCGATACTCTGCCTCGGGAACATTTTCCATTTTTGGCTTAAAGTCCAAATTCAATTCAGTCTCCTTCTTCTCCCTCTCTTCTTCTTTGCCACTCCATAAAACTTCCGGCTTAGGTCTGCCAAGTTTTTGGGCAGATAATGTCTTCTCGGCCAAATAACCGGTTCCGTGATTTTCAGCATCAGCGATTATTTTCCAAACGGCCATTCTGTCAAAATCCCGTAAGTTTTTTGGCAACGACGTCGGGGAGGAAAGCGGAAAAATATCTCCGTCCCTTATCCAATCAAGAAAAAATATTTTCCCCCCTCTTGCTAATAAATCTCCGGCAACATTAATAACTTTATCTAAAGATTGTCTCTCCTTGACCTGATAATAAAAACCGACTAAATTCTCAAAGGCGTTAATTACCATCTTTTTTCGGCAATAATTCCTCGCGTTGGCAAGATCAAATCTTTCGCCATGGGAAACCGTAAGTCTAAACGTGTCTCGAAAACCGGAATTTGAAAAGAGGTAGTTCCCTTGACTATCTTGACTAAGTAAAAAATAAACTTGATCACCTTCCGGGGTAATAAACTCGGGGCTAAACTGACCCTGGCTGGCAACAGGCTTTATTTTCAACTTTTTAAATTCTTCTTTGGAAATCGGAACCGGTTCATTTTCCGGCATTCCGGCAGAAACCTCGTCCGGAAACGGTTTTCTGGAAAGAGCTTCTTCTCCGGTTGGGAAGCTTCCAACCATTTCTTCCATGATCATTTTTGAAATCAGTGTTTCACAACAGCCTTTAAGAGAGGCATATAAATATTCTTCCTGTTCAGAAAGTAGATCAGGCTGAGGTTTGGTAGTAAGTTCGTGCTGAAAAACTCTTCTCGTTTTCTCCCTCTGTCTTTGCAAACTCATTCTTGGATCCCTGCTCCATTCCGGCCCATAAATTTTTACCATTTCCTCCTCTGCCCTGACTTGTGCTTTTTGCCAGCTAATCGGTTTTTGTTTAGCGCCGTTAACCGCCTCTGTCAACCATAAAGACCATTGAAAAAAATCTTTGACTAAATTAAGCTGAGGGTCGTTTTCGAAAACCTGCCGTAGAAAATCTTCTTGAAAATTAAGAACTCCTCTAATCTCCCCATCAAAGGTTTGAAAAATCTGATTAGCGATCTCCCTTCTCTCTGTCGCTTTTAAAGGCTTTGCCCTATCTAAGTTTAACTTTTCAGCGCCAATCGAATCCGGCAAACTTTCAAAAAAAACGTTCACCCCGTCAAGGTTCGCAAAATGCCGAAAACCAAGAGTAGGAGGAACTCCGTCGGCAAAAGCCCAAGCAAAAGCGGAAGTCGCCGCGCCTTTTCCGGCTAATTCCGCCAGGAAAACATCCTTTTGGTCTTGGGGTATTTTTTTCTCAAGATGACCAACAACCTCTTGGACACCGGAAGATTCTTCCATAAACCTATCTTACCAGAAAAAACTGTCCAGGATTGTGATTACGTTAGCGCCGGTCCCGGCGTTACGTCCGGATGGCGTGGGGAGATTTGCCCGCTTTCCATTTAACGCCTGAATAGTTTAATGATTTAAATCATTAAACTATTTTTATTACCCCGGCAGTGGTCCTGCAACGGCGGAACCGATGATAGGGGCAACCTCCTGTCATTCTGACCCGCCCAAAGCTACGCAGTTGCTGGTGGGGAAGAATCCCCGTGGAACGGAAATTTGCTCTAATCCGATGGGGACCTGCCCGCCGACAGGCAGACCCGCCGGTAGGAGAGCAGGTAGGCCTGTCCACCGAGGTAGATCTTTCGTTATCATCCGCCGTCCGCCTCCGCCGGTTGGCGGATGGTAAAGGTGGACTCACTCAGGACAACAAGAACCTTCCTTAATACCTAAAACCTAATGCCTAAGATATGCTAACATAGTAACAACTGGTTTCAAAACTCTTTACGTCATTGCGAGGAGTGTTAACGACGCGGCAATCCGGCTTTGAAAACAAGATCGCCACACTCGTTTCACTCGTTCGCGATCACTTTTGAAACGGGTTCTAAGTAAAAATGAGCGGAAAATTACCGGCAGTAGTTTTTTTGCTGGCTCTAGTTTGGATTTTGGTTGCGCGAAGCCGGCCGGTCTTGGCTCAAAGCAGCCTTTTCAATTATTTTTGCAGGGAGCCGTTTGACCTTTGCCCTTGGTCATTCCATCCTAAAAATCCGATTATCACCTCCAGCCTGCCACAGGAAAGCTCCGATAACCTCTACGCCCCGGACGTCCATTTTGAGAACGGCATTTACAAAATGTGGTACGGCGGACAATCCAACGACACCCATGACCGAATCCTCTACGCCACCTCGAGCGACGGGGTCAACTGGACCAAAAAGGGATTAGCGGTAGATGTCGGTTCGTCCTATCATGTCAACGATCCTTCGGTGGTAAAAGTGGCCGGACAATACCATATGTATTACACCGATAATATTGGCGGACAACCGCCCGGGGACACGATTCATCTGGCCACATCCACTGATGGTGTAAGCTGGACCAAAAAAGGTCAGGTCTTGGGTCGGGGGGCCAGCGATCAATGGGATTCCTCTTTTGTCAGCAGGCCGTCAGTGATTTACGAGGACGGCCTTTTTAAAATGTGGTACGACAGTTGCAAACCAGGGTGTTATGTTGGTTATGCCACTTCCACCGACGGTTTTTCCTGGACCAAATACCCGAATAATCCGGTTGCCGTTGGCGGTAACGCCATTGATGTCAAGCGCGTCGGCGGTGGTTATATTATGCTTGGCTCTGGATTTCATGATATGCCTTATTGGACCGGGGTCAGCGAAACCGAGTGGATTGCGAGGGGCACGCTCCTTTCTTTAAGCGGAAACTCCTATGACTCTCACGGCCAAGTAACGCCAATGATTTTTTTAAATGAACAGAAAGAGTGGAGCGCCATTTACTTTGGCGGGGCCAGCGATGCTTGTTGGTGCAAGAACCGTATCGGGTTGGTTTATCTTGACCCCAAGCCTTTTACCATCCAAGGGTACAAACGAGGCTGTCCTGATCAAACAAAGGTGATTCTCGACGGAGTCGGTACCATCAGCTCAAATCCTTATGCTTTCAGCCAGGTTGCCCCCGGCCCGCACACCATTGCTCTAGAACTTCCTCCGGGAAGCCCGGATTACCAGATTTCCCACAGCGCCTGTGATTGCTGTGTCTTACATCCGGAAGAGAGTTTTATTCCGGGCAACCCTTTTTCCTTTAGCAAAAATGCCAACTGCAATTATTATGATTTATATTGGAAGTGCTCTCAGCGATACGACCAATATGATCTTGACAAAAACGGCCAGGTTGACGGTTTAGACGTAACCCTCTTAATCAACCACCTCAGCCGGATAGACAGCTGTCCCCAGTGCGATCTTGACAAAAACGGCCGGGTTGACGGTTTAGACGTAACCCTCTTAATCGGCCGGCTGTAGAAGTTGCCAATAACAAAATCTCCAACCGCGAAGGCGGGTTTTTAAAGCCCAAAGAGGCTGATTAGAAAAATTATTACCAACTGCTTTTTCACCAATTGATTATCCAAGATTGTATTTAGTATCAAGAATTAAGAATCAAGAAAAAGAAAGTGGAGCCCCACGGGTACCTCGTCCTTCCGGCCTTGTCCCTCGAAGTCCGAAGGACGAAGTGGGAAGCTGTCCGCCGCGCGCCGTCTGCTAAAGCTTCAGCGACGTGCGACCAAAGGCTAAGGACAGCAAAGGAGGAGGACCTGTCCTTCCGTAGCTTCCAGCGAAGGAGGAAAACCCACGTTTTTCTTGGTTCATGTATAGTACCCGCAAAACAAATTTACCACATTTTTAAGCTTGAAACACTGAAAGTTTGATTTGCGCTTGCTATATAAACCCTCAACCACCATATCCATTCCTCTGGTGATCAGCAATAAAGCCGGTCAAAAGAGCTTGTTTTTCTTTTAAAACCTGTTCATTATCCGCCTCTATGTTTAACCTGACCAGCTGTTCTGTTCCGGACGAGCGCAAGTTAAACCACCAATCTTCAAACCAGACCGAGATCCCGTCTAGATAATCAACTGATTTTGCCTCTTTAACAAACTCCTGGCCGACTACCTTGACCACTCTGTCTTTATCTCTAACTTTGAAACTAAACTCACCGCTCTGAGGATAAATATCATGTAAAAAGCAAGTTTCAGAAGCGGTTTTAGCCGACCGGGAAATAATTTGAGCAAAAACCAACAGCGCGGCAATACCGGAATCGGCATTAAAAAGGTCAGGAAAATAGAAATGATAAGAATGCTCTCCGGCAAAAATCAGCTTTTTCTCCCTCATTGCCTGCTTGATCAAAGCGTGGCCCACTTTAATCCGGACCGGAGTGCCGCCGGCGCCCTTTATTGCCTTGGGCACAACCCGACCGCAAATGGCATTGAAGCCAACTGATCCGCCGGGATTCCTGGCTAAAAAGTGCTCGGCAAAAACAGCTGTCATTGCCGAACCTGAGATGATCCGGCCCTGGTCGTCAACTATTGCTATCCGGTCGCCGTCATGGTCAAAGCTAGCGCCGAAATCTGCCTTACGCTTGATCACCTCTTCTTCCAACTCCTTCAAAGTTCCCTGAATTAACGGATCAGCCAGATGATCAACAAAATCATCTTCCGGCTCAAAATTCATTTTTACTATCTCCAAAGGCAATTCTTTGACAATCTCGGGAAGAACCCGACCAACCACTCCATTACCGGCATCAACGACAATTTTTAATGGTTTAATCTCATTTTTGTCCACCAGAGAAAAAATCGCCTCCTTGTATTCAGGAATCGGATCTTTTTTTAGCTCCTTGCTTCCATTGAAAACGGAAATTTCTTTTTTGGAAAAAACAAAATCCTTTATCTTTTGGCCCTGCTCCAAATCAAAAACAATTGTCCCGCCAGGCAAAGTGCATTTCAAACCGTTGTACTTGAGAGGGTGATGAGAGGCGGTAATCATAATATTTAAATCCTGCTGCCATTTACCGGCAATAAAATAAGAAATGTCGGTGGTGATTTCGCCTAAATCCCAAACCTCAACACCCAAAGAGGTAAACTTTTGACTTAAGACTTCAAAAATCTTCGGAGAAGAAGGGCGCAAATCTCTGCCAACAACTACTTTTTTAGGTTTAAAAATGGCCGCCATCGCCTCGACTACTCTCTCGGCTCCTTTTTCGTCCCAATCTTCACCCCAAACACCGCGGATATCATTGGTTTTGAAAATACCAGGTAAAAGCATTAACAAGATTATAACAAAATCTCAAAATGAATGAAGGAATGGTTAAATGCATTTCTCCGTCATCCTGAGCGAAGCTCCGTACCGAATGGTACGGGGGAAATTCTTACGACGAAGGATCCCCGCCCGCAACCCGCCAACAGCTACGTAGTTCTGGGCGGGTCAGAATGACGGGGAGCAAGAGGGTTCTTCTCGTTCGACAAGGCCTCAGGATCAGAATGACGAGGGTTACCCCGGCGCCAGCTCCGCCGCTGTGGAATTGCTGCTGGGGTAATAAAAATAGTTTAATGATTTAAATCATTAAACTATTCAGGCGTTAAATGGAA
>JAHJSD010000072.1 GCA_018830585.1 Patescibacteria group bacterium | reverse complement strand
TCGATTTCCTTAATTTGAGGCTAAAAATCTATTTACTTCCTTTGTTGTAAACTCTGGATATTCAAGTTCAGAAGACCAGTCAATTGTTCTATAATCATACCATCGTGCGAGCATTTTACGCCTAGGGTAATACTACCCACCACCCTCTTCTTTTTAAAAAGTTTAATTGATTTAATAAGGCTAGGAAATGATGTTAACTTTATTAGAATTGATATTTTGGTAGAATAGACCATGAAAAAAGACATCTTAATTAATGTGAGTGGAGATATTCAGCTACGCTCTTGGAAAAGTGAATGGGCTTCTGATCTTTTTAAATTGGTACAAAGAAACAGAGAACATTTACTTTCTTGGCTTCCCTGGATACCTGGAGTAAAAAAAGTAAAAGATTCAGGAAAATTCATCAATGATTCCCTAAAAGAACAAAAAGAAGGGAAGGGATTAGAGTTTGGAGTTTGGTATAAAAACAAATTAGTCGGCTGTTTAGGTATCATTGAATTTAAAAAGGAACATCGTCGAGCAAGTATTGGCTGCTGGATTGATAGCGAACACCAAGGGAAAGGTATTATGAGTAAATCTCTAAAAAAAGTAATTAAATATTGCTTTAAAAATTTAGGATTGAATCGTATCGGATATGAAGCAGCCACGAAAAATAAAAGAAGTTTAGCTTTGGCTGAAAGGTTGGGGTTTACAAAAGAAGGGATCGTTAGAGAATTTGAGTTTGTAAACAATCGTTTCTTAAACTATGTGGTTTTCAGTCTTCTTAAAAGAGAATGGGGCAGCTAGTTCTAAAATCGTCCCATCCGGTCAATAATCCGAGGTTAAATCAGTTCTAACTTCGTCCACGACGGGGAGCATTTTATACCTAGAGTAATACCTACCTACTACTCTCTCCTTTTTAAAAAGCTTAGTTGATTTTCCCAAGCTAGGAAATGACGTTAACTTTCTTAGAACTGATATTTTGGTAGAATTAGACCATGGATCAAAATGGTCTCCAGATAAATATCATTAAGTCGTCTGATTTAACTAAAAAGCAAAAGCAAGACAAGTCGGAGCTCCAAAAACTCTGCTTTCCCGAGATTGACCCCCAGGAGATACAAGAAGATTTTTACCATCCTGAGATAGCTCATGCTTTCGGATATATTGGAAGGCGGCTAGTCGGTTGGGCTGGAATTCATATAGAAACAACAAAGTATGAGGGTAAAAAGATAAAGCTAGGTGGTTTCGGAATCTGCACTCACCCCAATTATAGAAAAAAGGGCATTGCTAGTAAATTATCCTCAAGAGTAATTAATTTTTTAAAACAAAGTGATTGCGATTTGGCTTTCCTCTCAATTGACCCCAAGAATATTGCCTCCAAAAAGCTCCACCAAAAAACTGGTTTTGTTTCTCTAAAAAAACAATTCTCTTGGATAAATAGCCAGGGAGAGATGAAAGAAGGCGATGGAGGAATGATTGCCTCTCTCGGTTCAGCTAAGATATTTAATCACGTCCTTAATGGCAAGAAACCATTTTACATTAGCAAAGGATATTGGTAGCAAGTTCGAAAATCGTTCCATCCGGCGAGCAAATTTTAGGAAGACCAAAAGACGATTAAGCTGCTTTTGTGTTGGTAAAGTTGGTAGTTTTTCAATACTTTGTCGAACAAGGCTAGCCATTCTTTTTTAGGAAGAGTTCTTCCAGCATCAAACAAGGCATGGTACAAATCCTTAACTGGCTCACACAAGAAGAGGTATTTAAAATTTTTAACTGCTTCCTTTAGCACCTTCTCTTTATCATCTAAATGATGAAGAGCAAAGGTAAAAGTCAGTTCGTTCAGTTCGTCAGTTCGGGACGGGGCTAGAGATTAAGTAAGGATGGGTAAAAAGAGGCTACATCTTTTTTGGGGGCAAAGGACAAACTACTTTCAGGGCACGATGATAGTTCGAAAATCGTTCCCCTCCAGAGGCGGGCAGGCATCCGGCGAGCCAAATTGGACAAAGTTAAAGCTTCATTTACCAAAGGTGTAGATAGAAAAACACCTTAGAGGTGATAAACGGTGATAAACTAAAGAAGAGTGGAAAAAAAATTGATAAAACACTACTTAAATGGACAACGAGTTCTGGAGGTGTAGCAACTATAATTTCGGGGGGTATTAATTGGCAAATACCAGCTTTGGGTTTTTGTATAGTTGCGGTGGGGGAACTACTCATGTCCAGAGCAAAAAGAAGGGAGTTTCGGTCAAGTGTCCCATTAGCAGTGTTTTTAGATTTGGAAAAGAGAGGTAAAATATTAAAAGTAGTTGATAGATTAAAATATGGATGAATCTGCAGAAAGACCCAAAAAGTTTCAAAATTTAGGAGACATTCCTGGCATAAACCCAGATGGGGTTAATGAGGATAGTGGTTTTAGAGTTGGAGAAGTTAACAGTGAAGAGGTCATAAGGCGATTGACCCACCTCAACGGTATTCCGGTAACCGAGCTTGAAACAGTAATGAGACCAGATAAGGCAAGAGGTGTTGGTGTTGGGATGTATTCGTATAATGGTTTTCTTGGAGAAGAAGAATCATTAATTGATGCACTGGTAAGAGCAAATCAAATCGTAAAAGAAAACGGCCATACCCATCAACAACTAGCTGGATGGTTGGATTTAGCAAGAGATGCATATCATTCTAAAGATAGACATTTTGAACATAATGACATGAGATATGAGGTTACTTATGCAGGGACTGTTAGTAAGGGGCAGTGGTCTCCTTTTAAGAATTCAGAAGTGGAAAATGATCCCGAGAAAGAAGATTGGGACGGTGAATATGTAGTGAAGAACCTTACAACTGGTAGGACAGTTGGTTTTACACCTCCTGTTTCTAGATGGGTAAGAAACTGGGGTTTTTATGAGGGATTTGAGACTCCATATCATGTAAGCCCTCAAGGATTGATTGATGTTTTTACTAGAAAGGATAGAGTTTATGAGACCCGAGATGAATTGGTGGCAAGGCTCAGGAAGGAATACCAGGGTCAGGGATGGGAAAAAGTCAGTATTGGGCATCCAGATGAAGTTCTTCCAAATTATCCTTTACTTTATACAGTACTAGTTAGATATAGAGATGATCCTGTTGGGAAAGAAAAGATTGTTCAAGTTCTAGAGGATGGTAATTTTACAGTCGCTACACTCGGATATTATGACCAGTTTCGTCGCTACGATTTAAGTTTTGTAGTTTATGACAAAACGGATGAAAGGGAGCCTTTAGTAAACTGTCGAGATGTGGCCAGGTTTAATATAGATCGTTCTGTTGAGAAAGGAAGCGTGGTGATAAAAACAACAATAGAAAGAGACGGAAGGGATGACTACCCTGCTGAGATAGTTGTGGGAAGCGAGATTGATAAAGATGGTTGGTTAGTAAAACAGAGAGGTAGCTTTGTGCAAGTTGGAGGCTTTGATTTATTAAAAAAATATAAAGGAGGATTTACGGGTAGTTCTGAGGATCAATTTGGAGTTTTTAGGAATCCCAGGGTTGAATTTTTAACTCAAGATATGGAAGGGTCTGGAGCAATATGGTTTTTATATAAGGAAGACAAAGTTAGTGAGACAGCAGAAAAAGTTACTCTAACAGGGCAAGTGTTAAAGGAGCGATTTGGAATTGAAGTAAAAGAAGACAATGAATATGTTAGCGAAGTAAAAAAGGTTTCAGTTGGAGAAAATGGAACAGTGAAAGGAGTTATGGTTATCAAAGGCAGAGAAGAGGGGTTTTCTTTGTAGTTTAATATTTGAGGGATATTTTGTCAGATAAGGGAGAGCGAGTAGATTTGAGGCTTGTTGCATTACTATCTCTGGGTATTTAACAATTTTATACCAGTCAGCAGTTCGAAAATCGTCCCATCCGCCGAGCAAAAAAATCAGGAGTCCAAGGCGATTCCGGATTTTTTTGTTTCTTGTGGTTGACGAGAACCTTTTAGGTTCGCCGTGTCCTCCGATTAATCTTGGCACGAGCCGTGAACGAATAGTTCCCAAAAGGCGAGTGCGAAGATAAGGAGGGAGTCCTACCCGGGGAGCCATCTCAAGTTTTATTTAAATTGACTTATAAAACGTGTGGTTCCGACAATCCCTCTCACTTGTTTTTCAGGAGAATAGCCTAATTCATCTGTCTCTTCCACAAACTTTCTATATAATTTTATTGATCCGCCGGTTAGTGACTTAATTGTTCTTCTGTCAACAATTTTATAATCATGATTCCTTTTATTTATTATTTCAGGGTAACTTGAATAGGAATAATCCTGAGGATATTTTACAAGCCCAGCCCTAACAGGGTTTAAGTGAATATATTTTGAAAGATGTACGTGGTACAGTTCTTTCTGGACAAGTATTGACTTGAATCTCCCGGTGAAAACGGGGCTGAAGTGTTTGTGTTTCTTATTAAAATAAACAGAATGAGAAGTTTGCAGCCAGTGAACAATCTTACTTAAACAATCGGACCGGACTTGAATATGAAGGTGATAGTGGTTAGGCAACAGACAATACGAGTATATTATCCAATCAAATTTAGACTTACTTTCTTTGAGTTTCCTTAAAAAACGAAGATAATCGGACTCTTCTTTAAAAATCCCCTTTCTATCAAAACCCATATTAAAAACATGATAATATTGAAACGGATAATGAGGGCGGGTGCGACGAGGCATTTACACCATAGTTTATTGTATTTTGTCCCTATCTGTCAATGAAGTCAGAACCCGTCCCTGTTAATGAAGTCAGAACCCGTCCCTGTTAATTTGTCCCTATCTGTCAATGAAGTCAAAACCCGTCCCTATTAACGCTATTAACGCTATTAACGCTATTAACGCTAAATTAACGCTAAATTACCATCAAAAGTTGAACTTGTTACAAAAACTCTTTTTACTACCAAAGTAGGCGTAGGAGTTGGAGTGGGTGTATTTATAGGTGTTGATGTAGGAGTTGATGTTGGCGTTGGCGTTGGCGTTATGGTTGGAGTAACGGTAAGCGTGATCGTCGGCGTGGGAGTATTCGTTGGTTTAAAATTCCATCTTCTTGGTATCCAGGTAGGTAAAATTATTGTCGGTCCGGGTGGAATGGTGGGTTTAGGAGGTCTGAAACGAAGGAATGCTGATGCTTCCTGTGGTTTGACAGAAAGTAGAATAGTCCCTAATAATATCAAAATTATCTTTTTCATAATTCTCTATAAATATATCTTAGTATTTCTTAGAGAAGAAAACAACCCCCTTTTACGGCTATATGCTTAGATATATTTAGTGGTATATAGGCATTCGGCATACAAGAATGTTGATGTATGCCAAAAACAACTAGCGAAACTCTAAAAAGTTTGGGAAAGAAGGTGCAAAAATTAAGGCAACAAGATATCCTTACACAGGAAGAGCTTGCTCACGAATTAGGTATCTCTAGGGTTTATATGGGTTATATCGAGCAAGGTCGGGAAAGCCCTTCTTTAAAGCTCCTGATGAAAATTTCCAGAAAATTTAAAGTAAGGGTGGAGGATTTGTTTCACAGGTAAAGTTCCTATTAGACATATTATTTTTCATAGAGTGCTTGATTTATTAATTGAATAACCTCATTGGGTTGGCATTTGTATTTATGCTCCCAAATTCTTAGGACTTTCCAACCCCGTTTTCTTAAAAATCTAGTTGTTTTAATATCTCTATTCCTGTTATTGTTTATTTTCTCTTTCCAAAAATCATTTTTTAATAAGTGCCTCCATCTAGGGTATTGCCAACCATGCCAAAAATCACTATCTAAAAATATACATAGTTTTTCTTTCTGAAATACTATATCGGGTTTACCTTTTAAAGAAACATCGTGTGTTTTAAATCTATTTAAAATTGACCTTTTGAGTAAATTAATAAAATCTAACTCAAACTTAGTATTTTGAGAGGTGATTTTCGACATCAACTCGGAGCGGTGCTCATTTGAGATTTTGTCATTTTCCCTTGTTTTTTTGAAGTTACGTCCAAGATAATTATTTATCTTTTTCTTTGGCATAAAGCTAATTATCCCAAAGCTTAACCCATCTTTCGTAGACTTGATGTTTTTCAATTCCTCTTTCCCAATTAATATCTATTTTGCTTATATCTTTTCTTTTTGAAAGTTTCTCTAAAGCTTCTTTAGTAATCTCAACACCTCTAGGATTTGTTCCCTGCTTTGGTAGTTTAAGATAACTCTCTCTTTTTATTTCATTAAATACTTTTATTTGGCAGGCAACTGGAAAATAGTAAAAATGTCCAAGGCCACCCCAATTTATCTGTACAAGTAGCATGTCCTTTGAGGGATAGTAGTTTCTACTGAAATCAAGAGCTTTTTGGGGGTCAACCGTCCAAATCAGTTTTACTCCACCCAAATTACCACTTATCGTTTTAATTGAAATAGGTTTATTAAACAAAATTACATCCGTTTCTGGTTCAGTAATTGGGATATCAACTTTTACATTTTTATCACCATATTTATACATTAGAAGAGCGATTATAATTCTTTCACGAACTGAACCAATTTCCATACCAATCTTTCCAGCCCTAGAACTATCTATTTCCGCTAATTGAAATAAAGACGGCAACTTCCTTTTTATTTTATTTACTATTTCTCGGTCTGAAAAAAGAGATTTTAGGTAATCATCCACACCCTATTTATACCACAAGGCTAGATGAATAGAAAGAAGAGTCTTATATAAATATTTATTTAGTTAGTCAGTCGAGTAATGTTTGTTCAATAATGATTCAACAGATTTAGCTATATGCCATGCCATGACGGGTGGAACAGCGTTTCCGATTTGTTTGTAGGCGGCTGAAGTTGATGGGTAAAATATAAAATTATCAGGAAACGATTGAATTCTAGCGGCTTCTCTTGCCGATAATCTTCTAGCTTCGTTCCAATGCCACTCAATATTTCCGTGATGTTCAGTTCTCATTGTGGGCCCAGGTTTATTGGGAGACACAATCGTATTTCCTTGGGTTCCTGGAAACATTTTCGCTTTTGACCAAAAATGATTATCTACCTCTCCTTCTTTAATATTTTCCATGTCACCAATAGCTCTCTTTAGAGTAACCCAACTCTCTTTGTTTAGAGTTGGTTTTGGATATTTAAATTTAGAGACTATGTTTTTCTTTGTTCCAACGATGATAACTCTTTCTCGAATCTGCGGAACTCCATAATCTGCGGCCGTTAATAATTTATAGACAACATCGTACCCTAATTCTTCAAAATCTTTAATAATTATTTTTAGGGCATCACCGTCATCCATAGTCATTAGCCCCTTTACATTTTCCGCAACAAATATCAACGGGTCTGTCTTTTTAACTACCTCGACCATACTTTGATAGAGTAAACCTCTTTTAGAGGTAAACCCTCTCCTTTTACCGGCATGACTAAAATCTTGACAAGGAAATCCTCCCAGAACAACATCAGCATGTTTTGGCAGCGGTTCTTCAAGTAAAGAAGGAGAGTGATTCCCATTTAATAATTGAGTGATGTCACCACAAACAATTTCATGGCCGAAATTCTTTCTAAATGTTTGACACGATGCTTTATCAATGTCATTTGCCCAAACCATTTCGAAATTATTTTTTGGATAAAACTTGTTTAAAAAGGTAAATCCACCAACAAAGCCCAAATCAAGTCCTCCGCAACCAGTGAACAATGAAATGACAGAATATTTCTTCATGTTTTTATATTAACAGAATTAACTATTCCTAATTAGCCCAACAAACTTGCCTCTAATTTCTAACTCATGTGGTTCAATTACTGGGTAATCCTTGTTTCTTGGTTCTAGTGTGATTTTTCCACCACTTTTTCTAAAAACTTTCAAAGTTGCTCCATTTTCAGTAATAGCAACTACTACTTCTCCATTATTAGCAGTCATTTGATGTTTAATTAAAACAATATCTTTATCAAGTATTCCCATATCAATCATGCTATCGCCCTTAATCTTAAGAGCATAATGAGGATATCTCGAATCAATTTCAATATTTGCAGGAATTAGGATTTCTTCCGGGTTTTCAATTGGTTCGATAGGTTTTCCCGCCGCAATATAACCCAACAAGGGAATATTGTGTTGGTTGTTTATTGGAGATATACCCCTTGCTTTATTCGCATTTTTAGTCAGATAACCTTTTTCTTCAAGCTCATTTACATAATACTGAGCTGTACTTAAATTCTTACCTAGATACTCGGCTATTTCATGAAGAGAGGGAGAAAACCCCTTTTTTCTCAAGAAAGAGTTAATAAAATCTAGGGTTTTCTTTTGCTTTCCCGTTAATGGTTTTATATCTTGCATTTATTATAAATTTATGATATTTTTACAGTAAAGTCAAGAGTGAGTTTTACAAAGGGGGTGAAACAAAAAATGGTAAAACATAAACCAGACCGAGAAAAAATCAAGAAAATCCTTATAAAGAGAGGTTATAAGGATGGTGAGCCTCCAAACGGATATGAAGTTCACCATATAAAACCGGTTGAAGAAGGCGGAAAGGATACACCTAAAAATATTCGTGTTATCAGGACAACCAAACATCAACGAATTCATGCGAATAGAAAAAAGGTAGGAAAAATATGACAGATTATTTAAGTCAGTTATTGTCCAAATATCAGCCTCAAGGTCAAAAAAAGCGAGCCTTTATTAGCTTTGATTTTGATAACGATGAACAGCTTAAAAATTTGCTTAGTGGTCAAGCTAAAAATCCGGACTCCCCGTTTTATTTCGAAGACTGGTCGGTAAAAGAGCCATTTCCTCAAAGCACATGGAAATCAGATGTTAGAACAAAGATTAAACAGTGCGATTTCGTTATCGTTCTTATTGGATTAAATACTCACAATTGTAGTGGGGTTTTAGAAGAAATAAGAATTGCGAATGAGGAGAATATACCAACATTCGGTATATATGAACAAGGAAAAAATTATTATGTTCCGAATGGGTTGGGAAAACGTTTTATTGAATGGAATTGGGGCTATATTACAAATGCGATAAACAGCCTTAATAGTTATTTACCTCAAATATATGGTTAAAGACGAAGAAAACAGTATCTATTTCGAACAATATAAAATGTTGGTTGAAAGTGCTGAAAAGGTTAGCGATAAACGAATGAGTGCCAATAACTATTTTTTGACTATAAACACTGGTCTTATTTCTTTAGCTGGTATCCTGATTACTTCAAAAATAGTATCCTTAAATACTTTATTTTTAGCTTTCGTTGGATATTTAGGATTGGTAATTTGTGCCACCTGGTTTTTTATCGTTCTTTCCTATAAACAGTTAAATAGCGGAAAATTTAAGATGATACATAAGTTAGAGAAAAAATTGCCGATTAGGTTATTTGCCGACGAATGGAAAGAATTGGGAGAAGGAAAGAATTTAAGGAAGTATATACCCTTGTCGCATATTGAAGTTATCGTTCCGGTAGCTTTCTTTGCCTTTTATCTATTTTTAATTTTCTGCAAATTTTAAATTGAATGGTCAAGATAACTTTTGATACTAATGTTTTGCCAATAGAAGATTTAAATTCCCTTGTCAAAGACAAGCCAATCAAGCTTTCTGTTGTCAGCGTTACCTCAAGGGAGCTTGAAAAACACAGCTTAGCGGTAGAACTTAAAAAGTTGAATAAGATAACCGAAACTGCAGTATGGGATGAATCGAAGTGGGGGCAGGCCAAATGGGGGCCAGTAATTTATGAAACAGCGGTCGTTGGAGAATCGAGAGTTGGTGAAAGCGTAGTGGGGTCTAACAAAGATGTTGATGTCTTCGAAAAGCTATTAGAAATAATAAGTTCTGGCTCATTCCCTAAATCAGGTAAAAGAAATGACCTTAGTAAGGGTGAAAGAAGACAGCTTAGAGATGCCATGATTTTAACAGCTCATATTAGAGAAAAAAGAGACATCTTTGTAACGGAGGACATTAAAGGTTTTATTGGCAGGAATAGTGAGATTAAAAAGAAAATCGAAAATTTATTTAAAACTAAGATTATGAGGAAGAAAGAATTTATTAAGTATTTATCCAATATTTAATACTAACATAAAAGTGAAGAATATATGTTTAATTTAGCTTCAAAATACTGTTTTTCTTTGGACAAAGACAGGGAAAAAGCGACGAGATGTTTCTTATTGCTGTATAACCTCGAAAACTATGTAAATGGTGCGATTATCGAGATGGGTAGGTTGGATAGGGTACGGCGAAGAATTAGCAAAAAATTAAAGGACTTACAAAAACCAGACTTTGCGTTTAGAAGCAGACGAAAGGATTTTTCGTTGGTTTACCTGGCAAACGACACCCATTTCTATTTTATTTGTATAGACAAAGTATATAAATTGCTCTTTAAATTAGCCCATCAACTCGATGACATAGATATTAAGAGATTAGCAAAAGACTTAAGAAAGACTTTTAACATCAGAACCGTAAGAAATCACCTTGAACATATCGATGATAGATGTTTAGGTTTCCTCCGTCTAAAAGACAAGAAAAAAGGAGTAAAAAGCCACATAAGCGATTTTGGTAACTTTATTGGAGACAACTTCTCTTTCAACGGCAAACAGTTCCCAAGTGGAAGAGCGAGCATGTTGGAATTAAAGCAAATTTATACCACTCTAGTTGAAATATTGGATAGAAAATATGCCAGTCAAGACCCAGGCTTTGTTTGGAGGCAACACTCAGAGAAAGTATATAAAAAGATTATGCAGAAGTTAAAAAAAGAAAAGTGGTTTCAAACACCCTGAAGAACAGAATGAAAAAATTACCTAAACTAGCAATGAAAAATTCGGGAAGCATTATTGATATAAATGGTAAGCGTAAGAATTTCAAGGTTGGTAAATATGTAACCTTGGAGCAAAGTGACTACCCAGAAAAGATATTCGTTTTACAAGAGATTCTTTTTGAAGATGGTAAAAAAGAATTAAGGTTGGGATATTACATTATTGGCAAGAAGCCAAGAGCTAAAGATAGGTGGGTTTGGGGACAGTACTGTCCTTTCTTTCCAAAACAGGACTTACTCAAATTAATTGAAAAAGCAAAGAGGAAAGGAATTCTTTAAAGCAAGATTTCTTGCATATAAAGGCAAAAAAAAGCCGATGGTTAGTTGGCCTTCTTTTTAAACGAGTCTTCCACAGTCGCAATTAAGGTTTACCGTTTGGTCTTCCGCGTTCAGTTTCAACATTTGGCATAGAACCAATACGTCCTATGGTATTGTCTCCAAATCTCTTGTTTAGCTCCATTATCGCTTTATCTAGTTTATTAGTCTCGCTCATATATTTCTGGTGAATGCACTGCATACATTCGTGCTTTTAACTCTTGTGAACTTGAGATGTAGTTTTGTATTTGCTCTTGTTTGAAGAAATCGTTTAAGACCTTATGAGGAGTAAGGGCATACTTGTTAATGGAGAATTGACTAATTAAT
Source organism: Patescibacteria group bacterium (assembly GCA_018830585.1). GTDB lineage: Bacteria > Patescibacteriota > Microgenomatia > UBA12405 > JAHJSD01 > JAHJSD01. The sequence continues at coordinate 464 of JAHJSD010000072.1, read as the reverse complement.
TAGGGATTTATGTTGTAGCAGGTACGAGCGAAATGGGATTTTTCAGTTTATCTAGTTCTTGTCTAAGTTCAGCCATTAATTTGAAGTTTTCAAATACCTTGATAGCTTGGGCTAAATAGCTGGTTATATTAAGGTTACGGTCCTTGAGCAAAGACGTAATAAATATAACTGAGTTCGCCCGTTGTAAGACCTCTATAACGGGCTGATACTTAATCTCGGCTATCTCAGTTCTCAGTTCGTTCAGTTCGGGACGGGGCTAGAGATTGACTAAGGACAGGCAAAAAGAGGTCACATCTTTTTTGGGTGCAAGAGACAAACTACTTTCAGGGTACGATAGTAGTCCGAAAATCGTCGTGTCGCCTTTTGTAGCTTTAGCGGAGGAGGCCCATCCGGCGAGCCTAATAGGACACAGTCCGGATTCCATTTTTAAGTAGGTGTCAAGCTATTCCACCTTCCAGGTGGGA
>JAHJSD010000071.1 GCA_018830585.1 Patescibacteria group bacterium | reverse complement strand
TCTCCCGTAGGGAGAGAAGGATCTATCGCAGCGTCTTTTCTTCCCCTACTTCACGTCAGCCTCCCCAGAGTGTAAATCAGCCTCAAATGCTGTAAGATAGTCTCAGCAGTCATCAAGCTGGAAACAATGGCAAAAAACACAGTTCAACCTCCATCATTAATCACCCTCAAACCCACCGCCGGAATTCTTAAATTTTGGGCTGATGGTTTTGGGGTGTGGGGTGAAAGAGGGGATTTTTAAATTAATTAACAAAAGCTCAAAAAGAAAAACATGAAAAGTTATTATCGAATAATGCTTGGCCGTAAAAGTATCTATGCTGAAGAAGCGCATCAAGGAAACTATATCAGTGCCAACTGCTTTAAAGACGTGGATTTAACAAATAAACTGCCGGACAATTGGCGGGAATTCAACAAAAAATATATTCCTCTGTACTTAGAAAAATATCCAGATAAAACAAAAATTTCAGCCGGTCTTGCGTGTGGAATGCTTCACACAATTGTTAAGGGAATAAAACAAGGGGATATTGTGCTGTGCCCCGACGGCAAAGGAAGTTATTTTGTTGGAGAAGTCGTGGGGGATTATGAATACCACAAGGGTGCAACGTCTCCACACAGACGAAGTGTCCGTTGGTATACAAAGACCATTTCTCGTGATGAAATGAGTGAATCTTTAAGAAACTCCGCCGGAAGTATTGGCACGGTAAGTAATATTTCCAAATACGCTGATGAAATCGAGGCACTTATATCCGGTAGTCATCCGGCTTCAATCATTTCTACAGACGAAACCATCGAGGATCCGAGTATTTTTGCTTTAGAAAAACATCTTGAGGATTTTTTGGTGCAAAACTGGAAGCATACAGAGCTTGGTAAGCACTACAATATTTATGAAGAAGACGGCGAACTAGTTGGCCAGCAATATCCGAGCGACACTGGCCCAATTGACATTTTGGCTATAAGCAAAAATAAGAAAGAAATATTAGTTGTTGAACTTAAAAAAGGCAGAGTGAGTGATGTGGTTATTGGGCAAGTTCAGCGGTATATGGGTTATGTTAAAGAAGAGCTGGCAGAAAAAGATCAAAAAGTAAAAGGGGTAATTATCGCTTTTGAAGATGATATTAAAATCTACAGGGCATTATCTGTTGCGCCCAACATTGATTTTTATACTTATAAAATTCACTTCGAGTTAAAAAAATATAAAACATGACAAAGATTAAAGATTTACCTAAGCACAAAAGGCCGAGAGAAAAACTGTCCGAGAAGGGAGCAGAAAATCTAACTGATGCAGAGCTTATGGCAATTCTTATACGTGTTGGTCGGGCCGGTAAGAGCGCTTTGGATATTGCAAAAGAAACCTTGAAAAAATATCCTCTGTCAAAACTTTTGACTGCTACGAAGGATGAACTGACCAGCATTAAAGGATTGGAAGATACCAAGGCCATTACTATCAAAGCCGCCTTGGAGCTCGGCAGTCGAGCAGTTGGTTCATTTCACGATTCTCTCCCTATTCTTGACTGCGTAAAAGCAACTGTAGCCCAACTTGTCGATTTGAGAGGTAAACAAAAAGAGTATTTTATGGTGCTGTACCTTAACGCTCGAAAGCAACTCATTCATAAAGAAACGATATCCATAGGTACATTAACCGAAACCTTGGTGCATCCACGCGAAGTATTTGAACCAGCCATTCGTAACCTTGCATCTTCCATTATGTTGGCGCATAATCACCCGTCAAAAAACATAGACGTATCTGGTGAAGATATCAAATTAACTGAGAAATTGATCCAATCGGGTACTATTCTTGATATTGAAGTGCTCGACCATATTATCATTACTAACGATGGGTATATCAGTTTTAAAGAGAAAGGATTGCTTTTTAAGTAAAATAAAACTATGCCACAACTAGAAAACATTGAAGCAATAGAGAAAAGACTTTGGGGTGCGGCAGATACGCTCCGCGCAAATTCCAATTACGCCAGTAACCAATATTTTATGCCTGTCATGGGCTTGGTGTTTTTGCGTCATGCATATATAGCAAGTTTGTCCATTTTGTCCATTATTTGTCCATTTCCGAAGTGGTTTGCTATTGACATATCGGGAGATAGGCTTCTAATCCAACCTTTTTCATTTGCCCTAATTGTTTTGCCATAGCTTTATCGAAAGAGGACCTGTCTCGCCGTAGCTTTGTTTGCACACCCCCTTTGCACACCCCCGGGGTGGGTTATTTGTCCATTTCTTTGTCCATTTTTGTCCATTTCCGAAGTGGTTTGCTATTGACATATCGGGAGATAAGTTTCTTTACACACCCCCGGGGTGGACTACCCTTGACACCTCGGGATATTTACGACAAGTTAGCCTCGGGACGGGGATGGAATTCTCAAATCCTTTCAGTAAATAGTCCCACTTTGCACACCCCCGGGGTGATATAGGTTGACACCGAGGGATTTCTCGCCCTCGTGTCTTTCACCTTAAGGGTGTGTTATATGCCTGACACCTCCTGGATTGTAGCTATTGACGTTTAGCACTTTTCAGGCACAGCATTTGTTATAATTCATAACTATGGGTAAAAAATGTTGGCAGTTAGAACCGGGGGTAACGAAAACTCCATGTTTCTTGGTGAAAGGGGGTAACCCTTGTTCTAAAGAAGATTGTCTTGTTGACAAATCTTTAAGAGGCATAGCGATACCAAATTCGCGAGCTGGGATAAGAACTATCACATTGGTGAATTTGCTTTTGCACACTGATTGCCAGATAAGCGCTTTCTCTTCTGATAACGGCGAGTTTAAGAAAAGGCGGTCAGTTGGACTATTTAAGCCTCCCGTCTGGCGTTGATTTGTTAATTGGGCTCATGGCGGGTCTTCGTATCCTTACGGAAAAAACGCTAAGATCTTTTTAATCTAATTTTGAACTGAACCCCGAAGAAAACACGGAGTTATGGCAACGGACACTTCTCATCATGTTTCTCTTGGTATTCTTTGTGAACTCTGTCCAACCCATTGTTCTCTAATTCATGATCAACGACACCGTCTTCAAGGTGTCTCTCTTCCAAGAGACCCTCTCGTTCAGCAAAAAACAGGTGAAAGCGGAGTTTATCCCAACGGCCTTTTTTTTCAAGATCAAGACGCATCCTCTTTGCCAATTTGAGGAAGGTAGTCTCTGATGGCCGCTCTCCTTGGTAGTCATAGATATTAGCCAAAAGACGACTTAAAAATTTTTGATCTAGCGGTATTTCGAAACTGATAGTTTCACCCATAATTTTATTATACACGTGGATTAGGAATGGAAACAGGATTATTAAATCCTTTCGGAAAATAGCGCCACATCTTTTTAAACTGCCGTGGTGTATTTCTAATTTCTGAATCTTTGAGCTTAATACTTAATACTGGTATTTATCACCTCTAAGTTGTTTTTAATAATTTAGGGATGGGGGCAGGCTCTTCGTATCCTCGCGAAAAAAGTATTAAATGAAGTACTGTTCGAAAACGGTTTTAGCTTCTGTGGGACAGGGATTTATTCCTCCCAGAGAGTGAACTTCTAGTTAAAGCGGAATGGTGTTATAATTTTTTTTAGGTGGGATTCAAAATAGCTTAAGGAAAACAAAATTGGCTAGATAGGTCACCACAGAGAGCATCTTTTTATGAATCTTACATCAGTAGTCCTGATAGGACTAATTGGCTTTTCTTTAGATTCCTGGAGCAGATTAAGAAGCCTTGAGAAAAAGTCGGAGCAAGGAATAATTGGATTGAAGATATTTCCCTATCTTCTCCCTAAAAAACTAAGAGAGATTTAAAAAAAATAGGCCTAGAGGGCAACAAAATTTACCAAAAACTATTGGGTGATCTAATTAAAAGGACAGAAGAGGTAATCGAAGGTAAAAGAGAAGGCGTAATATGAAAAACTATTATTTATTTTTAGACGAATCCGGGCATCATGGACTAAAAACCATAAACCAAGAATTCCCAATCCTCCTTTTGTGCGGCTGTGTAGTTGAAAAGGAATATTACGAAAAAGTTTTTACGCCGGAAGTTGAAAAACTAAAACAAAAGTATTTTAACCGCGTGGATATTATTCTTCACTCCCGTGATATAAGGAAATGGCAGAATGCCTTTAAAATACTAGGTGACCCTAAACTACGAAGTGAATTCTACAATGATTTGGATAGATTAATTTCACAAGCCGAGTTTACCGTGATTTCTTCTGCTGTTCTTAAAGACAGGTTAATCAAGCAATATGGTCCACAAGCCAATAATCCCTATGATCTGTCATTAACATTTGTGTTAGAGCGGACAGTTTTTTTAACCGACAGATTCAATTGCGATAGGGTTGAGGTAGTTGCGGAGGCGAGAGGAAAGAATGAAGATGCCAAGCTTCACGACCAGTATCAGATAATTGTCTCAAACGGAACTGAGTATGTGAAACCTGAAAGATTTACCAAGAGATTAAGGGATATCGATTTTAAAAAGAAAAAAGAAAATGTTGCGGGAACCCAATTATGTGATTTAGTTGCTTATCCTTTGGCCAATTACGTCTTATATCCGGATAGGGAAAATATCGCTTTTAAAGTTGTTAACCCCAAAATGTACAGGCAGTTTCCCAAAGACGACTTTCTGGGTTACGGGTTAAAAATATTCCCATAAAAAAAACAAACCCCCGGAGGGGTTTGCCGATCGTGATCCACGATCCGTTCTTAGTATACACAATATGTCAAACCAAAGTCAAAGGCCTGTACAGGTCACCCACCTTTTGGACTTTTAATCTCCTTTCCTAAAATAGAAGCCGGGGTCTGATCACCCAGGCTCTCATGGATTCTATCATTGTGATAAAAGTAAAGATATTCGGCAATCCGTTGATTGGCTTGATCAGGTTCAATTAATTCATCTTGGTACATGTCTAACCATTCTTCATAGAGAGAACGATTGAACCGCTCAATCACGCCATTGACTTTAGTTTGTCCATTTCCGAAGTGGTTTGCTATTGACATATCGGGAGATAGGCTTCTAATCCAACCTTAGGCTCGGGACGGGGATAGAGTTTTCACATCCTTTCGGAAAATCGTGCCACATCTTTTTGTCCTGCCGTGAGGTATTTCTAATTTCTGAATCTTTGGACTTAATACTTAATACTGGTATTTATCACTTCTAAGGTGTTTTTCTACCGACACCTTTGGTATCCTCACGGAAAAAATATTGAAGCTCTGATTTTTTGCAATAGAGACGTCAGGGATTTTGGTCAAAATTTTTGGGTAAAAATAGAGTAAAATATGGGCATGGATGGAGCAATACAGGTAATAATCGAAAAAACTCAAAGCAATCCTGGTGGACAGAGTCAGAAAAATAGTGGTTAGCAAATATGGAAAAACAAGCGACCCCGATCCGAATTGCGAATTTTGTCAATACCGAGAGTTAATTTATCAAGAGGTAGAAAAGGCAAAGTCATGATGAAGTTTAAACTTGGTCAAATTGTCGATTATGCCTATTTTAAACGGGAATTAATTTCTACGGCTCTGAAGAAGTTTTTTGGCGATGACGTTCCCGGGCAAGAAGAGCCGATGTACGAGGAAATTAACGCCTTGTTTAACGAATGGCTTATTTTTGATTTTAAACTTCCCTGCCCTGTAAAATGAGTATTGCCATTGAATATTTTTTGAAAAACCCCAGCGGTCTTGATAAACCACTCCTTAATGAGCTTGAAGAAATTTTAAAAACCCAGTTTTATGATCTTTTGGAGGTTGTTGAAGTCAAAAGAGGTCAATGGCTAAGACTTTATTCTTTTACCAAAGGCAAGGTAATTAAAGTTTGGGATAAAATCGGCTCTTTCGGCGTTCCCGAGAAGGCTACTATTACCGGAAGGTTAGCTAAGATCCGCGGCCGATGGTACTTGGTTGGCGGTAATGGCATCCAATTACCCTTTTCTTCTACTCCGAGACATAAAAAATTCATGCGTCAGGCAAAGGGCGGTTTTAAATTCACCCCAAAAGACACTTTGAGCCTTTTGTTGGAAGAAGACGCTCCAAAACAATCAGCTCAATCAAGAATTTATACCCAAAAAGAAATCAAAAACAAAAGGAAGAAACTGGAAAAAAATTTAATCAATTAGTTAAAAAATATATTTTCCAGGTCGATTTCGAAAAAGTAGTTGAATTTATTAATAATGAGAATTACCAATCAAACCATGCAGACATGTATAAAGACCTTATCAAACTGGGGATTCCTGAAAAAGCCGTTTTTAACTCACTTCAGCTTTTTCAAGACATTTGGAACTTTTTTCCTCATAAAACTTTAAAAGGGAAGTGTCCGACAGAAATGTACCAGGAAGCCTATCTGAAATGAAAGACTTAAAAAAGCTTTTCCGGAGCTATTTTAGGGAAAACACAGGGTTAGTAATTGATTGATTGTTAAGCCCCTTGCACACCCCGGGGGTGTGCTAGGTTGACACCTAGGGATTTCTCACCTCTTTCTCACCTCTAAGGTGTTTTTTCTATAGATGAACCAGATCAAATCTGCTGTTATACAGGTTTGATCGATTCACTATTATTGACAAGGAAAATAAAGAGCATTTTTAATTTAATTCCTCAATACCTACACCTTTGGTATCCTTACGGAAAAAACACCGCGTCCTTCCGGCCTTGTCCACCAAAGCCCTGCCCCCCACTACCACAAGTACGCGGTGG
>JAHJSD010000070.1 GCA_018830585.1 Patescibacteria group bacterium | reverse complement strand
GGTATTTGCCTTTGGCCTGGTTAAGCCGGATTTGGATTAGTTCGCCAAAAGAACGGACAATGTCTTTGGTTAAATTTACCCTGCTGTTAGGATCGTCGGCCCAAATTACCGCCACTTCCTGGATTTTAAAGCCCAACTTTCGGCTCAAAAACATAATCTCGCTGTCAAAGCCCCAGCGGTTAATGGCCATTCTTCGGCTGATTTGTTTAGCCGCGGTTTTGCTAAAAGCTTTAAAACCGCAGGTAAAATCAGTTACCCAAGTATTTAGAGCAATGTTAGATAGATAAGTAAAACATTTACCTAAGACCTGTCTATAGACAGGCTGAGGTTTAACTACAGTAGAATGACTATTTTTTCTGGTGCCGATAATTACCGGAACCCCGGCATTGATATAGTTAACGAATTTTTTGATTTCATTTATAGGGGTGGCAATATCAGCATCAAAAAAAAGACCATAATCGGTTTTGATTTGAGCTAAACCTTTTTTAACGGCATAACCTTTGCCTTTGTTTTTGGCATAAGAAATGATCTTAATGGGGTAGGGAAGTTTGGTGGATTTTAAGACCTTTAAAGTATTGTCGGTGCTACCGTCATTGACAAAGATAACTTGGCTTAATTTTAGACCTTTAGGCGCCTTGAATTTGGCTAATGCCCTAAAGGTCTTTTTTAGCCTCTTTTCCTCGTTGTAAACTGGAATGATAAAACTTATGCTTTTCATGCTTCCTCTTGTTTGTTATCTTATTAACTGCTCGTTATCCTGACCTCCTTCAGGGAGAGAAGAATCTATCCCTGCACCGTCTGGTGCGGGGTGTAAAAATTACGCTTCGCTAGATTCCTCCCCCGTACCACGTTGGGTACAGGGTTCGGAATGACGGTCTTTTCAAAAATCTGCCCCGAACCACTCGGCCCGGGGCAGAAATCTTTAATCTTAAATTAAATGTTAAATTTTAAATGATAAATGAAAAAATAATTACAGTGTTTTCGTTCTGCCCGGATTCCTTCTCGGATGGTGGCCGTATGGCCTCCTCCGAGGTGGAATAACAAGGTTTCAAATGTCAATTTATAGTGTTTTCGGCTTGCCTTTTACAGGAAGCCTCATCAGGTCCGCTTAGCGGACAAACACCACAACTCAATCTTTTCTTTTTTTTCCTTTTCTTTTTTCCCACATCCCCGCCTACCCGGCGGGGGCAGGTAAGGAGATCAGACGTCATCGTCTGATCTCCTTTTCCTTTCGGTGGGGGCGCGGCGTGCCTATTTTGGGCTAGCTGCTAGACTAGCTGGGGTTGGGGTACGCGGTCAGCTCATAGACCTCCTTCGTGTTTTTGCTGTCTCGATTGACCAGCCAACCTTTGCTTACCAGCTCGTCGATACCATCTGTGGCGTCGAACGGCGTGGGCGGCGTGCCCGCATGAATCTTCCAGCCGTTTTCGCCAGCTAACCACTCGACCCTTGTCGAACTGACACCAAACAGGGTGGCGAAAGTCTCGGCTGTGTAGCCACCCTTGGGGTCTTGGGTTGCGCTCTGCGCCTGTGCCTTGATGGCCACCGGGGTGGGTGCTGCGCTGGGAGCGCTGGCCTCGCAGGAAAAGTTCCTTGCGCTGACGGTGTAGCTGGGGCGTTCCCTGCTGGCGAACTCCTGCTCCTTGGCGAGGAGTTGACAGGGGTTGTAGACGGCGTCTCCGTCGGGGTACTCTTTGATTACGCGGAAAGTCCCCGCTGTAATCTTGAGCATTTGTCCTTCGCCAATACAGACCTGGACGCCGTCGGTCGTGGTATGCACCGTTGCGATCATCCCTGGGGGGATTCTCGCGTTTGCTACTGACGGTGCACCTCGCCAGACGAACGCAGCGTATTCACTCTGAATCCGCTGCACGTCCAATCCGGTCTCGCCTTTGGCCCACTGTGTCAGCGGATCCTGGTCGGATTGAATCCCGACCTGCCGCTCGATTACGACGGGCGTGCTCGCGACCACGCGAGTCACCTCGACCTTGACGGGGGTCGGGGTTGCGGCGGCGGCCTTGCTGCCCACGTCCTGGGCGGCGGTGCCCTTGGGGGTGACGTTCAGGTTATCGCGGTTGACCAGAGTGGTCCCCGCCACAATTGCTCCCGCTGCGACGAGCGCAATCGCGACCCAAACCCAGATACGGATGTTGCCCTTTTTGTTCCGAAAAATCGCCACGGTAATCCTCCTTATGGCGTTTGCCCCTTCCCTTGGGGGTTGGGGCTGGCGCACCCTTGTGGGTGCATATGTGAAAAAACGTTTTTTCACACCCAGAGTGTGAAAGAAAATCCAGAAAAAGTACTGTTGTCATTGCGAGGATCCGCCAGCTGGCGGAGACGAAGCAATCCCGTCGGGATTGCCACTCTCGCCAATTAAGGCGGATCGCGATGACACCTTATTCCCATGTCATGCTGAATTCTGATGAAGCATCTAGCGAAGCCAAGTTAGACTTGGCGGAGCGTATCTTTAATAAACGCTCGTTATACTCGATAGATTCTTCCCTCCCTGCGGGAGATCAGAATGACGACAATGAGAGACTTTTCTAAACTTTCTTTCACACTCTGGAAGGCCTTAGGAGGGCTTATCCATTTTCGTCGGCCACCATCCGGGGAATCCCTATGGGCTACCTCGGAGGAGTCCTCCGCGCGTGTTTAAAGAAAAGGATTAAAGAATCCACCTAGTCTTACTGCTCGCCTTCTTGTATTATTCATACACGGCTCGCAGGGCGACTTATCGGCGGACCTTCGGAAAAGATTGAGTTGTCAAAGTGCGAATTGCGTTAAGCGCAATTCTCACACAGACCATGTACTTGCGCTCTTCGCGGGTGCAAACGTAGTTCGCAACGCGAAGTAAGCATAGTAGCATGGTTAAGGTACTCCTGACATCGCTTTTCCGCTTGCTGTACGCAACGTACAGAGCAAAAGAACGAATTTTCAGGATGCTTTAACGTTCCCGGCTTCGGCTTGCTTTAAGCCGTGCCGAGTTTGTTAAAGTTCTGCCCAAGTGGGCAGGAGAGAAGCGGAGTCCTGGGCTCGCTTAGAGCGAGGACCCCAGCTCTCTCTTCTAACCACTTAGTTTTTAAATTCTAAATCCTAAATCCTAAATTCTAAACAAATTCGAACATCGAAACTCGAAACTCGAAACAAGGTCACAAAAACCTCAAACCTTAAAACTAACACCTATCTTTGACTTTTGGTTCTTAAACTTTTAAACTGCTAATATGTTGAACAAACAAGATATTGAAATAATCGAGGATATCTTTGATAGAAAACTTGAACCGGTTGAAGGGAAAATTTCTCATCTTCCCACTAAAGACGAGTTTTTTCAATGGATGGATAAGATAATGGGCGAACTTCAGGAAATCCGGGAGGAGTTGACTGTTTCCCATGGCCAGATTGACGACCACGAAAACAGGATTACCTCTTTGGAAAAATTCCATCCAAATTGAACTTTCCTTACCTTGATTTTTTTAAAGTGCCCTTTACTTTAAAATCCTAAACTCTCGCTCATCACCGTCCGAGGAATCCCTGCGGGCTACCTCGGAGGAGATTCGCTCTTGAAACAAATCCTAAATTCTAAATAAATTCAAAATACGAAATTCAAATCTCAAATAAAGACCAAATCGTAAAAGATTAAGTTTCGGACGTGTTTGTAATTTGGATTTTGATCCTTGGAATTTATACTATATATTATACCCTATAATATTAGTTTTGTCAATACTATAAGTAGGGAAGATAGGCAAAAAGTGCCTTTGGATCCGGTCTAAAAAGACCAATTTCTTGAAGGCCGCATTGAGAGGATAACGGCGAACCGCGCTGGGTACACCGTTTTAAAGACATCGCAGCAACGAAACCTCTCTGACGCTAAGTCGGAGTCCGTTTGGGGAAATTGGTTTCAGCCCCGTACCGAAAAAACAAAGAACTTTGAGTTTGCAGTAAATTGAAAGCTCGGGTTTTTTCCGGTTCGGGGATATATGCTTTGCCATGTACCCTACGTGGTACGTGGCTCCTCCGCTCTTTATTTCAAAGTGCTGCGTGTCTTTGTTTGAAAAGCGAAACTTAATCAACCAGTTTTGGCTGGTTGGCTAAGTTCTGCTTTCCTAACCCTCACTAACCCCCGGGGAGCCAAAAGCCCTGCCTGCCGGTTTACCCGCCGGTAGGAGGGCAGGCAGGTCACCCCCGGGGGTTGAATGAAAGACGGTTGAAAGACAACCTAATTATTTGTTAAAGAATTCTCCCCGGCCGTACTTTCTTAAAACAATTGCCAAACCAACGATGCCGATTCCGATCAGACTGCCGATTACCAATTCGCTTCCGGTGGCAGGCAGTTCTTTGGTTTCCAACTTGCCGTTGCCAATATAAGTGGATGCTTCGTCGCAATCCTTGGCTCCGGATTCGGCCTTGCCGCAAACCCTGTTAGTGATTTTGGTAATTTCTTTGGGAACACTGTTTTCCTCTTTAACCCTGACCCGGATTACTCTGGATTCCTCTTCTCCCGGTTTGATTTCACCGATTTTCCAGACTAACTCGCGGCTTTCGCTGTTGAAAGTTTCGCCGTCATCGGGATTGTAACCGAAAACCAGGTCCAAATAAGGAGGCAGGGTATCGGTTATTTTAATCCAGGTCTGATTTCTGTTGCCGGTATTTTTGACCAATACTTTATAGTCAAAAATATCTTTAGGACCAAACAGAATCTCGTCCCTGGAATAGTTGTCTTTCCATTCGCCTTTATCTAAACCGCGGATGGTTTTGTCAACTACAATTTCGGAGACTTCGTCCTCTTCACCGCCGTAATATTGAGCTTTTGCCGGAACGGCGAAAGAACTTAAGAAAAGACTGGCTGCCAAAATTAAAGAAAAAACTTTGGCGATGACAGAAACGTTTTGCTTGCCCGGAATGACGTTCATGTTATTTAGTTAAAATTTAATTTTCGGTATTTTATCATTAACTATAGGTTTTGTCAACCCCGTGAAACAGGATTAAGGATTAATTCTTTTGGCCAAATTTTAGCATAAAAATGCTAAATTGGCAATAGACAAGTTTGATTGCTAAATCTGGATTTTTTGCACACCGGATGTGTATTAGGCAAAAGTTAAAAGTCAAAATCTTCCACCCCCGGGGTGTCTGCGGATTTCACCCCGGGGATGTGCTAAAGAATCTCGAAACTCAAAAAGTTAAAGATCACCTGCCCGCATTGCTTCGCAAAGCGTAGTGGGCGGGAAAGTCAAAAATTAGGGAGAGACAGCCGGGGGTGTGCTGCCGTAAAAAACCTCAAAACTTAGAACTAACACCTGTCTTTGACTTTTGGGTTTTGTTTTTTTAAACTGTTGGCATGTTGACGAAACAAGACGTTTCTTCTATTAGGAATGTTTTAAAAGAAGAGCTGGAACCGGTTAAGACCGATATTTCTGGTTTAAAGACGGATATTTCTGCTTTAAAAACTGACGCTTCCGGTTTAAAGACAGGTTTTTCCGATCTTAAGTCTGATGTCTCTGGTTTAACCACCGACGTTTCTGGTCT
>JAHJSD010000069.1 GCA_018830585.1 Patescibacteria group bacterium | reverse complement strand
CTTTGTTCCGCTTTCAGCGGAATGTTCGAGCCGACTTCTTGCGAGGCCGCAGGCCGAGCTCACAAATAGTGCGGCGGCTGGTGCGGTCAGCCGCCGCTACCTTTGAAATACGTTCGAATTTGTTCAAAAACGTTCACAAATTTGGAAATCGAAAGCGGATTGGGTGCAGCGCTGGCTGCGCCCCCCTCCGCAGACAGCGCTGCAAAGGGAAAATCAAGAGTTACCGACAGGCGACGCAGAGAAAAAGAATGAAGAAAAACGCAAAAATTAAAGAACTCTAAGAAAATATAAAATGATCAAATATATTGCTTACTGTCGAAAATCTACTGACGAAAAAGACAAACAAGTTTTATCTATTGAAGCGCAAATTTCTGAACTCAAGGAGTTTGCCAAAAGAGAAAACTTAACTGTCACTGAATTTATCACCGAAGCCAAAACTGCCAAAGTTCCCGGAAGAGAACAGTTTGCCGAAGTTTTAAAAAGAATCGAGAAAGGACAGGCAAACGGCATTTTATCTTGGCATCCGGACCGTTTAGCCAGAAATTCTATCGACGGCGGAAAAATAATTTACCTTCTAGATACCGGCAAACTCCTTGATTTAAAATTCCCCTCGTTTTGGTTTGAAAGCACACCACAAGGAAAATTCATGCTCAACATCGCCTTTGGCCAATCAAAATATTATGTGGATAATCTTTCCGAGAATGTTAAACGAGGAAACAGGCAGAAATTAAGGAATGGCGTTTGGCCAAGTAAAGCACCATACGGATATATCAATAACCCCAAAACGAGGGGAATTGATATTGACCCCGAATTATCCAAAGTTGTGAGAAAAGCATTCCAACTTTTTGCTGAAGGTGGAAAATCATTTGTGGAGATCGCAATTTTTCTTCACAAGTTCGGAATCAAAAAACTGGACGGAAAACCAGTAAAAGTAGATCAAGTTAAAAACATGCTCACAAATAAATTCTATCTGGGCATTATGAAATATGCCAGAGAATACTATCAAGGCTCACACAAAACTTTCATCAGCAAAAAGCTGTTTGACGAAGTGCAAAAACAAGTTGAAAAAATTGAACGACCAAGACAAAAAGGGCACAATTTCGCCTTTGCAGGTCTAGCGACCTGCGGCGAGTGCGGCGCCGCAATCACGGCAGAACAACATATCAAAAAATACAAAAATGGGACAGGACAGACTTTCATCTACTATCGTTGTACGAAAAAACTAAAACCCTGTGATCAAAAATATATTTCGGAACCTAATACAGAAGCACAATTAAGAAAAACTGTTCGTGATTGCGGCTTACATGAAGGCTGGGAACCATATTTTGAGAAGTGGATAATCAAAGCAGAAGAAAAAGATAAATTTACTGCCGAAGTCGAAACAAAACAATTAAACGACCAAGTTCAGGAAACTGAAATCAAGTTAAACCGCCTTCTTGACGGGTATCTCGATCAAGTCATTGAACCGGAAATCTATAAACAAAAGAAGAATGAATTATTTGACGAAAAACTAAAGTTGGAGGAGAAAAAATCGCAGATTGAGAAAAACGGAAATGTTTGGCTCGAACCCATGAGAGGATTCGTAAATTGCGCCTTACAGGCGCAAAAGGTCGCACGCGCTGAAAATAATTGCCACGACTTATCCGTCGTGGCAAAAAAAGTCGGCTCGAACTTCTTTTTGAAAGATCGTCGCCTGTCGGTAACTCTTGATTTTCCCTTTGCAGCGCTGTCTGCGGAGGGGGGCGCAGCCAGCGCTGCACCCAATCCGCTTTCGATTTCCAAAATAGTGACCGTGCCAGGACTCGAACCTGGGACCTTTCCGATGTGAACGGAATGCTCTAACCAACTGAGCTACACGGTCTTCTGTGTTTTTTCTTCTTCTTGAATTATTATAGCAAAACAAATAAACTAAGACTCAGCCATGCTCAGGAAAATATTCGGTTTTATCTTAGACTCGGTTCAGGCCCTGGTACTGGCTTTGTCTGTTTTTGTGCTTCTTTATCTTTTTGTCGCCCAACCTAATCAGGTCCACGGCAGTTCAATGTATCCTAATTTTTACGACAAAGAGTTTATTCTGACGGAAAAAATCAGCTATCATTTCAGGGAGCCGGCCAGGGGTGAAGTGGTTGTTTTTAAAGCTCCTCCCAGCGAACCTTGTTCCGAAAACGAATGTGAATATATCAAAAGAGTGATCGGACTTCCGGGAGATACAGTCAAAATCGTCGAAGATCAAATCTGGATTAACGGAAACCCTTTGGAAGAGAGTTATATCCCTTCTGACTCCCCCACTAACGCCGGCAGTTATCTCCGAGAAGGAAGACCGGTAATTATTCCTCCGGGTGAATATCTCTTTTTAGGAGACAACCGACCCCACTCCAGAGACGGACGGGAATTTGGTCCGGTTTCGAAAGAAAATATTGTCGGAAGAGCCTTGATACGTTATTGGCCGCTTAGCCGGTTTGGAATTGTAAGGCATGCCGAAGGATATTAATTAAAGACAAGGTTTTATTTTAAGAAGGCAAAAACCCCGACTTCAGATTGGAGAAAGAATTCTCCTTCCCCGTCATTCTGAGCGTAGCCCCGTACCACGTAGGGTACAGGGCGAAGCGAAGAATCCCCATAGAACTATCAATTTGCTGATCCAAAGGGCCGCGCCCGCCATCGCTACGCTCAGGCGTTAGCGGGCGAGAGCCGTCAGGCAACGCGGGCGGGGATCCTTCGTCATCAGAATTCCTCAGGATGACAAAGAAAGGGAGTCATTCTGACCCGCCCAAAGCTACGCAGTTGCTGGCGGGGAAGAATCCCCTAATCCCCAGACGGTTGCCTTCTGCGAGGGGGATCCTTCGTCATTATCCGCCATCCGCCAACCGGCGGAGGCGGATTCCTCAGGATGACAGTGGGTGCAAAGCTCAGGAGACAGCCAGGGAAGCGTAAACTTATTTAGTCAAGGAAACTTCTACTCCCCTTCTCTTGTATTTGATTTTTATAGAAGAAAAAACTTCCCCGAAAAATTTATCGAAATATTTTTTTATTTGTTCTAACTGTTTCTCGGTAATGTCTTTCTTTTCGCCTTTAATTTTTTGACGGACCAATTCTTCCGCCTCTCTGACCGAACCATGGGAAATTAGAATTTTTTTGTAAATTTCAACACATTCTCTTTGGTCTTTGATTGAGATTAAGGCTCGGGCATGACCTTCGCTAATCAACTGGCCTAAAAGTCCGTCTTTGATTGCCATGGGCAGACTGAGAAGTCTGACGGAGTTAACGATATAAGAAGGGCTTTTGTTTAATTTCTTGGCAATCTTCTGATAACTGATGTTCTCTTTTTCCTTGATTTTTTGAAATAAAAGGCCTCGGGCAATCGGATCAAGGCTCTTGTAGCCATTTAAGAGGTTTTGCATCAACTAGTAGACACAGACTAACCTTTTGCCTTTTTGGACTTTAAATTTGACGATACCGTTTCTTAGGGCAAAAATAGTGAAGTCGCGCCCCATTTTGGCGCCCTCTCCCGGGTGGAAAGAGGATCCTCTCTGGCGGACCAAGATAACTCCGGTTTCAACTTTTTGGCCGCCGGCAATTTTTAAACCCAATCTTTTTCCGGGCCTGGCTGCTTTTTGGGAGACTTTGCCTTTGGCTTTAGTTTTTGACATGTTTTAGATTTTTAAATCCTAAGACTTTTTGGTTTTGGCCAGAGAACCAGCTCTTTTTTTCGAAGCGGTTTTTGGCTCTTTAACCGCGTTTTTTTGCGAAAAGCTAATCGAATTTATGGCAATTTTACTTAATTGCGGCCTGAAACCTTTAACTTTGCGGTATCGGGACTTTGCTTTGTAGGTGGCAACGCGGATTTTCTTGCCTTTAAAATGCTCTAAAACAGTAGCTGTGACCAGGGCGTTTTTGACTACGGGTATTCCCACTTCCACATTGCCGTCATGGTTGATTAGCAAAACATTTTCAATCTTGAGCTCTGTTCCCTCTTTTTGATCCAGCTTAGGAACCTTGACCTGATCCCCTTCGGCAATCTTAATCTGGGTTCCTTTGAAATCAATAATAGCGTAAATCATAACGAAACCGATTATACAATATCGAGGTTAGATTCTACAAGCAGTGGTTGGTAAAACTGCTTCAGGACTTATAAAAAAAGTCCTAAAGCCAAAAAGGTTGAAAATAAGGATGAGCCTCCGTAGGAAAGAAATGGCAATGGCACGCCGACAACCGGAAAAAGCTGAAGATTCATCGCTAAGTTGATTGCTGTTTGCAGAAAAATCTGAAGAAAAATGCCGCTTCTTAGGAAAAACCAAAAACCATTTTCGGACAGGGCAATCTTTTTGATCAGCCAGTTAAAAAACAGCAAATAAAACCAAAGGGTAAAAAGAACTCCGAAGAACCCAAGCTCTTCGGCCAAGGAGGCAAAGATAAAATCGGTTTGTTTTTCGGGGAGGAAGGATAATTGTGTTTGCCTGCCTAAACCAAAACCGCGTCCAGACCAGCCGCCGGCGCCAATGGCCAATTTTGCCTGGATAAGGTTGTACCCTTTTCCTAGCGGATCTTGTTCTGGGTTTAAAAAACTCGTTATCCTGTCGAGCTGGTAAGGTTCAAAAATCCTGTTTCCCGCCAAAAGAAGAATAAGGCCGAGACCAACGATCAGGGGCAGCCACCAAACTAAATTTGGTTTAGCGATAAACACTAAAGAAAGAAGGGTGACCAGAACAATGGCGGCGCTGCCTAAATCAGGTTGAACTAAGACTAAGAAAACCGGTAGGAAGATCAACAGGATCAAGGCTAAAAAGTTTTTAAAGTTACTGACCCCGTTCGCCAAAAAAGAGGCGAAAACTCCGATTAAGAAGGGTTTGACCAGCTCTGAGGGTTGTATTGAAAAAATTCCTATTTCCAGCCAGCGGGACGAACCCCTGACTACTCGTCCGAAAAGCAAAGGTAAAGCCAAAAAAAGGAGAATTAAAAGGTAAACTCTTTTTTTAGGCAAAAAAACCCTGCGGGCACTAATAGTTTTAAGCAGCAAAAAAAAGACCACGCCGATCAGCCAAAAAAGGAGCTGGCGCCAAAAAAGGTTTTTGTCCAGCCCCCAAAGCATTAATAAGTTTAAACAGAAGAGCCCCAAAATAGAAAACATAGTTTCTCCCTTTTTCAAAACTAACTCTTTTTTCTTAGAAAAGAAGGGATGTCGAATTCATCTACGATCTCAACGCCTTCGGGAAGATCTTGTCCAAAAAGAGGTGACTTAGTTTTTTTCTTTTTTTTCTTGGTTTTTTCTTGGTTTTCATTTGAAAAACTAAGATTACCCTCTTTGGGAAAATCCGTGTCAGGATCAGATATTTCCAGTTCTTGTTTGGGTTTGATCAGCCCTGCCAGGGCTCTTCTGGTTTCATCAAATCCGGTGGCAACAACAGTAATCTTTACACCTTTTATTGACGGATCTATACTAGCTCCAAAAAAAATATTGGCGTCTCCTCCCACCTGACTGCTGATCGTCTTGGCGGCTTTTTCGACTTCTGCCATGGTCAAATCCGGACCTCCGGAAATATTAAGAAGAACCCCGCGGGCACCCTCAATAGTGACATCAAGCAATTGTGAAGAAATCGCTTTTAAGACTGCTTCCTGGGCCCGATCTTCTCCTGAGGCGGAGCCGACTCCCAAAAGGGCGGTACCCGCGTTTTCCATTACCGAACGGATATCGGCGAAATCCAGATTAATCAAGCCTGAAACAGTGATCAAATCAGAGATGCCTCGGACGCCGTTGGAAAGAACAGAGTCTGCTAACTTAAAGGCGTCTAAAAGAGTTGTTTTTTCTGTGGAAACTTCGAGCAGTTTTTGATTTGGGACCACAATCAGGGTATCTACTTTTTCTCTCAATTTATCAATCGACTCTTCGGCGATAACCATTCTCCTGGTTCCTTCGAAGAAAAACGGTTTAGTGACTACGCCAACAGTTAGTATGCCTAACTCTTCTTTGGCGATTTGGGCAATTACCGGAGCGCTGCCGCTGGCAGTACCACCGCCCATGCCTCCGGCGATAAAAACCATATCAGAGCCGCGAAGCAGATCTTTGATTTTTTCTTTTGATTCCTCTGCCGCTTCCCGGCCTGTTTTTGGATTGCCTCCGGCTCCCAGTCCCCGGGTAACTTTTTCACCAATTTGGATTTTTGTTTCCGCCTTTGAGGATAGCAGGGCTTGGGCATCGGTGTTGATAACAATAAATTCCACTCCGTCGGTCCGGTGATCACTAACCATATAGTTGACCGCGTTACCGCCGCCGCCGCCGACACCGACGACTTTTATTCTGGCAATTTGACTGGGGATTGGGTTAACCAAAGCCATCTTTTACGGCAAAAGGGGCTTTAATGTTTCAAACAGCTTTTGTATCGCCCCCTTGACTGACAATTTCTTACCTATTTTACCAAAATTAAAAACCCCTTTTGATAAAACTTTTTGAGAGCGACCCTGTTTGATGCCGTAAAGAATCAACCCCAATGAAGAAGCGTACTCCGGGGAAATCAAATCATCAATAATACCGCCCAATTTTTCCGGAACACCAACCCTCACCGGCAAACCTAAGGTTTTTTGACAACTGTATTTAGCCCTGATCGTTTTGGCTCCCCCGCCAACTAGAACCAACCCTGCCGGTGTTACCCCGCCGAACCCGCTTTGCCTGACCTCTTCTTTGATTAGAGAAAAAATTTCATCTAAGCGGGGAGCGACTATGCCATTGACGGCGGTTTTAAGAGAAATTTTTTTTTCTTCCGGGTCGATGGCTAATTTTTTAAGAGAAATGTCGCCATCCTCATCTTTATATTTTTCCAGGATTAACTTCAATTTTTCGGCCTGATCCAAAGAAAGTCTAAGCCCTATCGCTAAGTCGTTAGTAACATTTTTGGCGCCGACCGGAAGCACTTTTGAAAAACAAGGCGCCCCCTCGTTGTAAATAGTTATTGTGGTAACACTGCTGCCGATGTCAACCAAAACCACGCCCAGTTCTTTTTCGGTAGGGGTTAAAACCGATTCGGCGATAGCAAAGCCGCCGAAGACAAAAGCAGAAATTTTAACTCCGGCTTCGTCGATGCATTTGGCTAAATTCCTCATCGCCGGTGAAGAGGCGGTAACAATGTGAGACTCTACCTCCAAACGGACACCGCTCATGCCAATAGGATTGTCAACCCCTTTTTGCCCGTCGACAGAGAAGTTGCGCGGGATAACATGGATAATTTCCCTTGATGAAGGCAAAGAAACGGCGCGGGCGGCCTCGATTACTCTTTCGACATCTTCTTCAACGATTTCCTCTTTTGGGTTCGATACTGCCACCACCCCCTGAGAGTTGATCGACTCAACATGGGGAGCGGAAAAAGAAACGAAAGCTTCGGAAACAGAGTACCCTGCCATTCTTTCGGCCGACTCGACGCTTTGAATCAAAGATTCAGATGCCCTATCAATATCAACTACCTGACCTTTTTTGATCCCGTCAGCGGGGAAGTTTGAGACTCCGATAATGTTGGTTCTCTCTTCTTCCGGAAAATGCTGGGCGACCAAAGTGACTATTTTGCTGCTGCCAATATCAATACCAACAGTTAGGTTAGAACGAGACATAAGGTTTATCCCCGGTTAAATCGATCAACTTGGGTGGGGGGCCATTTTTAATAGCTTCCAACATTTTAGACTCTTTTAAAATCAGTTGTAAAGAGGCAAGCTGCGATCTTGGGTCTCTTTCCGAAGAAAAAATAATTTTAATCGGCCTTCCTTTTTCTATTATTGAAACTTCAATTCCGCCAATTCCTTCCAGGACAAAGGGGCCTTGCCAAAGTAAAACTTGAGATTCCAAGAGCACATATTTCAGGTAGAATTTCGTTTTTTCAGCTTCCACTACCGGAGAAATAAGTTTTGGGTGAAAGAGATTAGTTTTCTTTAAAACGAAAGGAATGGCTTTGAATTCCAGGAAGAGAACTATCATGGAAACAATCGCGGCAAAAAAGAATCTTTTCAGGGTCATTTATCGGGCAACCTCCTTGGCTAAGCGCCAAATTTTCCCGGCCGCCCGGGCAGGATCCGCTTCTGACCACCAGGGAGGATATTTCGGACTGATTTTCAATAGGAAAGCTTGTCTAATCGCTTCAATCAGACTTTCCTGATTCAAACGGTCCTGTTTAAGAACTACCGCTAAATTTAAACCCTTTAAAAATTTAGCGTTTTTGTTCTGTTCATCTCCGGAAGAATTTGGTATGGGAATTAAAACCGCTCTTTTTTTGAAAAAAGCCAAACGCAAAACTATGTTAGCCCCGGACCGGGAAACGATCAGATGGGAGCGGAAAAGAAGCCAATCGAAATACGAAGCTTCGATAAATCTGACCCTCAAATATCGCCCCCTTTCTTGAGGAGTAGGACAATCGTCAACACCGACTTGGTGAATAATCGCAAAATTTTTCTTCAGCTTCGGCAGGGCTTGGCGGACGGTTAAATTTATCGTCTTAGACCCCGACTTGCCTCCGGTAATAAAAAGTATCGGTTTTTTAGCTTCGGAAATAAATTTAAAAATGGCCTCTTTTCGAGAAGGGGAAAATTTTTCTCGGCCGATTGGATTTCCTGTTAAAACACCTTTCTTTGCCGGAATTTGGTCTAAAACCTCCGGGAAAGAAACGGCTACCTTTTTGGAAAAAAAAGAATTGATTTTGTTGGCCAGACCTAAGGATCCGGTTTGCTCATGGCTGATTGAGGGGATTCCTAAAAACCAGCCGGCGATAACTACCGGAGTAGACAGATAGCCGCCGAAAGAGACGATTACTGCGGGATTTATTTTAGCCAACCAACAGAAAGACTGAAAAAAGCCTAAAGGTATTTTTAATAAACTGATGATTGAGTAACCGTTAAGCTGTCTGGGAAGCCGGCCAGCATTGATGGTGATAAAAGAAACTTGATCCTGGCCAGTTAATTGCTGATACTCGAAGGAAATCTTTTTCGACCCGTCAAAAACATATTTTCTGCCGAAATAAAAAATCTTCGGGGCGCTCCGTTCGCTTTTAATTTTTTCTATCACCGCCAAAGCAGGAGTAGCATGACCACCGGTAATTATGATTTTCTTAAGCATTTTTTGTCTTGATAACGAGAAATGTTGAGCAAAATACCCATTGCCGCCATAAGGGTGATTAACGATGAACCGCCGTACGAAACGAACGGAAAAGGCATTCCGGTTAGCGGAAACAAAACAGCGACCGCTCCCAGATTTATTATACTCTGGAAAGCAATTAATCCGGCAATGCCGGCAGAGAGAAGCTGGCAAAACGGGTCGGGGGCCAAGCGGGCCACTCTGAAACAACGAAATAAGAACAAGGCAAATAGGAATAAAAAAAGAAAAATTCCCAAAAAACCAAACTCTTCTGCCATCAGAGCCACGATAGAATCGGTGGTCGCTTCCGGAAGAAATTGATATTTCTGGCGCGAATTTCCCATCCCGCGGCCAAACCAACCGCCGGAGCCTAAAGTTAAAACCAGTTGGTAAACATGGTAAGATTTGTCTTGGGGGTCGTAGAAAGGATTAACCAGTCCCAGCACTCTTTCGGTTCGGTAAGGAGAGGTAAAGATCAGCAGCCCTCCTGCTGCCAGACCGACTATTACCAATAAAGAGAGTTGAAGCAGGCTTTTGCCTGCCAAGAACCAGATTAGCCCAACACTGCTGACTAAAAGGACTAATGACCCGAAGTCCGGTTCAACCAGGATCAAGAGACTTGGAACGGAAAGGATTAACAGCTGCTGCCAAATTGTTTTTTTGTTTTCTGAAACGGCTAATGAGGAAAAATATATTATCGAAGATAGTTTGACTAACTCTACCGGTTGAAAGTTCATAAAGCCCAAGTCAAACCACCTTTTGGCTCCGTAAATCGTTACTCCCACCCCTGGGATTAGGAGCAGTAATAAAGGAATGAGGCTTAAAACAAAAAACAGTTTAGCAGTTCTTTTAATAACTAAATAATCTATCTTGGCAGTGAAGAAACACAAACTGCTGCCTAAAATAACCCAAGCGAACTGACGTTTTAAAAAGTGAAATTTATCCCCAAACTTAACCTCTGCCTCTATCAGAGAAATGTCCCCGATCATAAATAAGCCTATTAAAATCAAGATAGATAGTAGAGTTAAGAGATTGGCGTCTATTTTTCCTTTTGCCGGTTTAATTTGCACACTTGCTCCTTTTTTTAAATACCATTTATACGTGAACTAAGAAAACCTGCCTGCCGGCAGGCAGGACTTCGGTGGACAGGTCCTCCTTCGCCAAGCCTGCCTGCCGGGCCCGCTTCGACCGCTCAGCGAGGCGAGCAGGCAGGTTTTAGCGATAGCCCTTAGAGTTTCAATTTTAAAACAGTTGCCAATAATAAGCCAAGCGGTTGGCGATATTAAACCAAACAGGAGCGGCCGTTTCCGAACCCCAGGGAGAACTACTTGGCTCTCTCAGACTGATTAACATCACAAATTTAGGGTTATCGGCAGGAGTAAACCCGATAAACGAGGCAATCGTTTTTTCCTGATCATAGTGGCCGCTGATGGGAATCTGGGCAGTACCGGTCTTGCCGGCAATTACTAATCTGGCAGGCTTAAGATTTTTGGCTTCTCCGTTTTCGACGGCGTTGATCAGCATTTTTTTTATCTCTTCAGATACTTTTGGGGAAATTATCCTTTTCTCACCGCTTTCTTCCGTCAAAAATACATCCTTATCTCCGAGCCAAATTTTTTGAACCACTTTCGGCTTTATCAACCAGCCCTGGTTGGCAAGAACGGAAAAAGCCCTGGTTAACTGGATTGGGGTAACCAATATCCCCTGACCGAAAGAAACTGTTGCCAAGTCAATCGGGTACCAATCTTTGTCGGAGCGAATCGGAAGGGCGGCTTCACCCTGAAGATCGATACCTGTTTTTTCACCAAAACCGAATTTTTTCAACCAGTCAAGAAGCCGCTCTTTTCCTAACTTTTCCGAGACAAAAACCATGCCAACATTATCCGAGTTTTGAATAACTTCAGTCATGGTTGAGTGGGGATGATATTTTTCGTTCCAGGTTTTAATATTGTAATCCCCGATCTTCCTTGGACCGGCGCAGCGATCGCACTTGGTTTCGGGAGTGAGAACTTCTTCTTCCAGGGCAGCAGTCATAATCAGTGGCTT
The DNA here is from genome assembly GCA_018830585.1 of Patescibacteria group bacterium. Taxonomy (GTDB): domain Bacteria; phylum Patescibacteriota; class Microgenomatia; order UBA12405; family JAHJSD01; genus JAHJSD01. The sequence continues at coordinate 6,617 of JAHJSD010000069.1, read as the reverse complement.
AAAGATAGAACCCGGCTCAAACCCTTCGGAAACCGCCGGGTTTGAAAATAGACTTCCAGTAAACTCAGTGTAGTTTGCCGGATCGTAATTTGGAAAACCGGCCATTGCTAAAATACCACCGCTGACAGGATCCAGGATCACTCCCCAACCGGAGGCGGCGCCATAAATATCGATTCCCTTTTTTAGCTCTTCTTCTAAAATAAACTGGGCCACCCGGTCCGAATAAAGATTCAAGTTCATCCCGGAGCTGACCGACTCTTTTACCCTTTTTTCAGAAAAAATCGGTCGGCCGATTAAGGTTTTTTCTTCAACCATTAGCCCGGGTAAACCGGAAAGTTGTTGGTTATAAAACCCTTCCAGCCCAAAGTAACCTTTTTGATTGCCATTTTTATCAAAACCAACAAACCCAAGCAATTGAGCTGACATACTTCCCTCAGGATAATCTCTGAAACTTTCCGATTCGAAACTGAGACAATTAAACCCAAGGTCTTCGATTTCCTTTTTTGAGTCCAAGCTCAACCTTCTTTTTAAAATAACCCATTTTTTACCCGAAGAAAGGTTTTGGCTGATTTTGACTCTTTCTTCTTTAATCAGACCTTCGGTATCAAGATTGGCCGAAGGAGAAGACTCTTTGCTAAGGAAATCGGAAACAAAAATTGGTGACAATTTTTCCGGCAATTCTTTTATAAAAGAGGGGCAATTAGGCAGATAAACGTATAAAAAGAAAAGGTTTTTGTTTAAAACTAAAGGGTAATCGTCAAAAGCGTAAATTTTGCCTCTGGGCGCAGAAACTTCTACTGTTTTAAACCGTTGTTTTTGGGCCGTTACCGAAAGCTTGTCGCCGGCGATAACCTGCCAGTAGAAAAACCTGGTCAAAACGGCAAAAAAACAAAGTGATAGGAAGAAGAGGAGAAAAAGGAGACGAGTTGACTTCATCTTTTTTTAACGATTGGCGAATTGATCCGGATAGACAAAAACAATACTTCTTTTGTTCGGCTCAAGCCCTACCGATTTTGCCGTTTGACTTATTTTAGAGATTGAAGACGAATCGGCAGTCTCTTTTTCCAGAATCTGGTTGGCAGATATTAGTTGATCAATTCTGGATTCGAGCTGAAAATATTTTTTCTGAATACCGATCAAGTCCGCATTAATTAGCAGGCAGGTTAAAACATCTATCAGTAAAACCGGGAGCAAGATGGCAAAACCTTTTTTAAGTTTCACTTTTTTTAACTAAAACCCTTAACTTGGCGCTTCGGCAAAGCCGGTTATTTTTTATCTCCTCTCTGTCCGGGAAAATAAGACTTAGTTTCTCTACTTGGCCTTTTTGTTTTTCCAATTTTGAAAATTTTTTAACTAACCGGTCCTCATTGGAATTGAAAGTAATTACCAAGAGCTTTCCTCCCGGAGCCAAGACTTGCATTGCTCCGGCCAAACCCAGCTTGAGGTTTTCAATTTCCTCATTGACTAAGCTTCTTAATGCCAAAAAGAGCTTGGTTGCCGGGTTGGCTTTCTTGGCAAGCCGATGCTCTCGATAAACTTTCGCTGCCAAATTGGAAAGTTCTTGGGCGGTAGTAATCCCGCCTAAACGACGGGAGCTAACCAGAGCTCTAGCAATCGGGCCAGCCAGCTCTTCTTGAACAGTTTCTGCAAGGATTCTGTAAAGCTGGTCATAAGAATAACTATTAACGATATTTAAGGCGGTTTCAGGAAGGTCCGGGTTAATCCTCATATCTAAAGTTTGGTCATCAAAGGCAAAACCTCTTTTTGAAAACTTGTAGTGCCATCTGGAAATACCCAAATCAAAGAGGATACCGTCTACCGGATAAAATCTATTTTCCCTGGCGATTTCATCTATCCGGGCAAAATTACTCAAAACGAACCGGCTGCTGGTGGGACGGTTACTGCTTTTTTTGTTGTCCCGGTGTGAAAAAGAAGCGTCGGGGTAGGTAGACTCTATTTTGCGAGCCAGACGCTCCTTTGTCATTGCCAGAACTTCCGGATCCCACTCAATACCCAGAACAAGACCGCCATTTTTAATAATTTCGCAGGTATGTCCGCCAAGGCCAAGTGTGGCGTCAATATATTTGCCTCCCTTTTTTATGGACAGGTTCTTGATGACTTCTTTTAAAAGTACCGGTTGATGATAAAAATTATTTTTCATCCCCCTTATTCAGTCCTTCCGAAATCCAATCGATGTTTTTGGTCAGGTATTCTTGGTAATCAGCCCACTTGCTTTTTCCCCAGATCTCAACATAACGGCTCAAGCCCAAAAAAATCGCCTCTTCTGTTAATATTCCGTACTCTCTTAGGTGTGGCGGGATAACAAATCTGCCTTGCTGATCCAATTCCACCAAAGCGGCATTACCAAGCAAAAACCTGGCCGTATCTCTGGCAGCGCCAAAAGCAAAAGGCTTGTCTTCGGTAGATTCTGTTAATGTCTGCCATCTTTCTTCGGAAACGGCAATCAGACAGCCCTCGTAGCCTCTGGTTAAAATAATTCTTTTTCCTAATATTTCCCTGAATGTTTTAGGAAAAGCTACCCTGCCTTTGTGACTGACTCTGGACCGATACTGTCCGATAAGCAATTTCACCATTTTTCACCACTTGCCACCATCTATCACCATTTTGCAATAAAAGGAACGGCCTTGTCAAGGGGTAGATTTGAAAGAATCACTAAAGTGAAAGTGAACTACTCTTCCTCGTCATTCTGAGCGGATCCCTGTACCGTCTGGTACGGGGCGTAGCGAAGAACCTGTCTGCCGGCAGGCAGGTCCCCACGAGACCAGCAATTTGCTCTAATCCAAAGGGCCGCGCCCGCCATCGCTACCCGCCCAGAACTACGTAGCTGTTGGCGGGTTGCGGGCGGGGATCCTTCGTCGTCAGAATTTCTCAGGATGACGGAAACGGCTAATTACCCCAGTACCAGCCCCGTCGTTGCGGTGCGGGGTTTCATCCTTTTGGGACGGACTTCAGCCTGGAGAGGTTCACCTGCTAATCGGCCGACCACCCCCGGGGTGTCATAGGTATAACACCCCGGGGGTGAATTATAAGGAGGGGGTGTCCTGGATTTCTGATACGGAGTCGGAAGTTTTCCGGCGCTGAAGTAAAAACAGTATGGACTAAATTCGTTAGACTCTCCCCTATTCTTTCCAGACCGTCTCGTAGCCGCCGGAAGCTGCTTTGCTGATTTCGAATGATTTTTCAATGGTCCAAACCTGGTTTTCCGGAGTGATCAAATTGACGACTAAAGTCCCGCCGCTGACATTTTTATCAATTTTACGCCGGCAGGTTCCGGTAGTACAGCTTTCGGTGCCAAAAAGAAGATCCTCTCTGATTTTTCTGCTGCTGCCGATTTTAAGCGGACCGCCGGCGACACCTCTTTCGATTTCCAGGTCGTCGCTTTCGGCTAAGTAGATTAACTCGTATTCCAACTGATCGAACTTGTCACTGATCTCGGTAATAATCAACGCTGCCCCGCTCCGGTCGGAGTTTATTGCCAGCTCAATTTCCGGTTCTTCTTCTTTAGTAATTTCTATTTTAGCAACTGTCGGAGTGGGCGTTAAAACTAATTTATTTTCCGGGTCACCCTCGCGCTTGGTTCCCCAACCGAAAAACCAAGTAAAAAAGATAATCAAAAAAATTAGTCCGATCGCGATTATTAAAATTAATTTTTTTCCTTTAGCCATGATTTAATCTTAAAAGATTTTAATTCAATACTTTTACCTTAGGCAATTGCTTTTTACTTGTCAACAGCAAGGACCGGCGCTGGAGTTTAATCGTCTCAGGACGCGGCCATTGCCTTTTTAAAATAGTTTTCCAGCCGGGAGATCGCCACCCTTTCCTGTTTCATCGTATCCCTATCCCTGACGGTGACAGTTTCATTTTCTATGGTTTGGAAATCAACCGTGATACACCAAGGAGTGCCGATCTCATCCTGCCGGCGGTATCTTTTGCCGATATTGCCGATACCGTCGAAAGCAGTGGTAAATTCACGGCTTAATTCTCCGTAAATCTGGACTGCTTTTTTAACCAAATTTTCTTTATTGGCTAAAAGTGGAAAAACGGCGATTTTATAAGGAGAAACTTTGGGGTTTAATTTTAAAACCAGACGGTCCTTTTCTTGGTTGTAAGCATCATAGAGAATTGCCAAAAAAGTCCTGTTAACGCCGAAAGAGGGTTCAACCACATGAGGATAAAAGCCGGTTTTTCCTTCTTCCCGGTAAACTAGTTTTTTTCCGGAAAAACGGCTATGGTTTCTAAGATCGAAATCAGTCCGGTAAGCCAAACCATAAAGCTCCCGGTATTCGCCGCCAAAATTAAATTCTAAATCCTCTGTTTTTTTGGAATAGTGAGCCAACTCTTCTTTTTCATGATTACGCCAGCGCAGGCTCTCTTTTTTAATTCCCAAGCTGATTGCCCAATCCCAAATGGCTTTTTTCCACCGGTCAAAATATTTTTGCCAGTCTTTTTCCTGAATGAAGTATTCGATTTCCATTTGCTCAAACTCAAGAGTCCGAAAAATAAACTTACCTAAAGTAATTTCGTTCCGGAACGCTTTTCCGATTTGGGCGATTCCAAAAGGCAGTTTAGGCGAGAAACTGTTAAGGATGTTGTTAAAATTTGTAAAAATCGCCTGAGCTGTTTCGGGACGAAGGTAAGTAGTAGCATCCTCGTTTTGAAGAGGGCCAACAAAAGTCTTAAACATCGGGTTGAATTTTCTTGCTTTGGTCAACTCCCCTCCGCAATCGGGACAAGTCTTAACGTCCTTTGGCAGTTTATCGAGCTGGTGTCTTAAATGGCATTTCTTGCATTCGGCTAAAACATCGATGAAGCTTTCCGTATGCCCGGAGGCTTCCCAAACTTTTCTGTTTAAAATAATTCCTCCATCAATGCCGTAAATATCTTGGCGTTTACTGACAAAAGTAGTCCACCAGTCGGACTTTATATTGCGTAAAATTTCCGTTCCCAAAGGGCCGTAATCAAAAGTATTGGCCAACCCGCCGTAGATTTCCGAACCGGGGTAAACAAATCCTCTCCTTTTGCAAAGAGAAACAACTTTAGCTAAAAGATTTTCTTTTTCGTCTGTTTTTTTTGCGGAGTCCATAAACCTTCTCCCTTTAAAATAATAAATGTTAGGGACGAAGGTATCAAGAAGATACCCGCGCGGTTCCACCCTACTTAGCAGATCTCGTGCCTGCTCACTTGTTTTTAGTAATTTTAAGGTGTCTTTTGAATAGTTGTCAGACAAAAACTATTTTTGAGAGAATAAGAACCTGTTTCAAAAGTGATCGCGAACGAGTGAAGCGAGTATGGCGATCTTGTTTTTAAAGCTAGATTGCCGCGTCGTTAACACTCCTCGCAATGACGTAAAGAGTTTTGAAACCAGTGGTAACAAATAATGCCGCCATTTTTTAAAATTATCCCTTTGACTGATTTGGCCAGTATAACACAAACAGAGCCAAAAATTAATTGTCGAGGCTTAATTAAAAATGGTCAAACTTTTTAGAGGCCGTTCGATAATTGTTTCGATCCTGTTTTTCAATTTTAAATGAAGACCCGGCCAATCTTTTAGATCGATTAATTTTTTTTCCTCTTGGGTAACGCCAAAGCCGATCGAATTTAAGAGCTCGGATTCAAAAATTACTATTTCGTTTAAACAACCTTTTTTAAGAGACTCCAAAACCGCTAATATTTGATCATAAACTAAATCGTTCCGGTCATTCTCAGGCAAGAGCTCATTGATTAGTTCGCAAAGAAAAATTAAACCGCCGAGCAAGGTCTGATTTTTTCTAATTGTTAAACAACTGTCAAGTACTTCCACTTCAGTAACCAAGTCGAGATTTTTGCCTTTGACCAAAAGAATTTTGACTCGGCTGCCTAACTCAAATTTCCCCAATCTATGGCTACTGAGATTTCTAACCCCTTTTGCCAACAGCCTCAGTTTACCTTCTGTGGCGGTGACAATAGTGATAATTTTGTCGTGTTCAAAAAAATCTTTTCGGCCGATGACTACCCCTTCAAGCTTTCTTATTTTGCCTTCCATTAAGTAGTTCAAGGAGAAATATTTACTGTTTTGTCGCTTTCGAGATCAAATTCCTGTTGTTTTTGACCGTTGACCCAGATTTCATATTTTTGGTTCTTAGTCCCCGGTTGTTTCTGGATCAGGAGACTAACCGGTCCGCGTTTAACTTCAAATGGCAGCTGGTATTCGACGGTTACCCGAGTTGTTCCTTTAGGATAAAGAGGATATTTGTCGCCATAAAACCCTTCAAAAACAGTCTTGTCCAACTCCTCGTAAATAACAGGCTCTACTTCAGATCCGGTCATTTTAATTAATTTGCTGCCCTTGGGCAAATAAAACCTAAACCAGTTGCGGTAGAGACCGTTTAGACATAAGCCTCCGCTTTCAAGGTTGCAGTCTGAAGCGGGAGCGCTATTTCTAAAGGTAACGGTTACTTTTTTAACAACTGAGCCGTCGTTTTTAAAATCAAATGCCTGTTTTATTTCCTCTTCAATGAAGAGGTTGGATTTTGCTCCGGCGAAATTAGTATTGTTCAGATGGAAATAATCCTCTTTTGCCGGATCGATCTTTCCCGCCACTTTCAAACCTACGATTG
>JAHJSD010000068.1 GCA_018830585.1 Patescibacteria group bacterium | reverse complement strand
GGCTCCGGTAGCCAAACCAATCTTATTGGCCGCCAATCGATAGAGTCCGGTGTCTGTGTCTCCGGTGAATGTCAATGACGGAGTAGAAACAGTCCCATCCGGCAGTAAAGCGTAGCCTGAAGAATTAACTCCGAATTGAGAACTTGAACCAACAGAGAAAAGATAAGAAGGGGTGGTCGTCCCAATCCCCACATTGCCATACTGGTCAATCACGAAAGGGGAAGTATCGGAGGCGGAGTCGTTGACTCTGAAAGAAAGCCCGGAGGTGGTGTTGGTCAAAGTCAGCAATTCACTGCCTTCGTCAAAATAAAACGGCGACTCCGGCCCGGTGCCTCCCAAAGCCAAATCATCGGTTAAAGAAGATAGGTAGGTGACATCGCCGCTGTCTATCCACAAACCGCTGCCGCCGCTGGACAATTGGTCAATCTGGTAATCCAAATCATTGAGCACCCCTTGGACATTGGCCGAAGAAGAGTATTCAAACTCATCGTAAGCGCCGACTAAGTAAGCTCCGGCGGAGGAAGCTCCGCTTCCGGTGGCTCCCAAACCGACTGAGCCAATATAAATGTCGTTGCCGGAAGTGACTCCGAAAGCGCCGCTTACCTCTAATTTTCTGGAAGGGGCAGAAACGCCCACGCCTAAATTTCCGGAAACAAAAGTATTGCCCAAAGCGTCAACCGAGAAACGCTCGACAGAGGTAGTGCCGGACATAAACTGTAAAAAGTCGTAACCGGTGGCGGTGGAAGCGACCTCGCCGAAATACATTGCCCCGGAGGTCAAATTGGCATTGGTGGCGCTGACGAATCCGCCGATGCCGTTGTTTGCATAAACGCTTGAAGGGGCGGAGCCTTCAAAAATTAGATCCAAAACCCCTTGGCCATCAGGATTAATTGTAATATCGCCGTCAGAAGTATCCGGAGTTTGTAGCAGTAGGGATTGTCCTCTGATAGCAAAGGTACCAGAGGAACTGCTAGCGTCAAGTACCGGCGAGGTAACGCCAATACCGATATTGCCGTTGGAATCAATATAAAGAACGTTGCTGGTTCCGGTTCCCGGAGGCAGACCTTGAAGGGTTTCTGAGTTTAAAGCGTAGGCAGAGGTGGCGATCGGTTGTCTTGGGGTGAGCGTCTCTCCGGCCACAGTAACATCTAACCAAACACCGACATTCTCAGTAAAAACATCTGAACCGATCGCGCCTCCGCAAGCTCCGGCGCCGGAAGTGGCTCCCAGCCGAACGGAAAAGATGCCGTCTTCATCTGGGCTAACAGCGCAAGTGCTGGATGTCCAGAGGGCGTTGCCGACAGTTTCGGCGTCATAAAGCACAAAAACAAAGTTGGTCGAAGCGGTGATCGGAGTGTCAGTGTCGTCGGTCAGCCGGCCCTGAAAGGAGAGCACTCTGGCTGGAGTAGTCGGACTGCTTGGGTAAGCCAATTGTGAGGGCGCTCTTTTAATAAACTGATCATAGATAAATAAGCCTAAGGCGACCAAAAGAAGGGCGATGGTGGCGGTTTTAAAATAAGAAGGAATGGCGGAGTTCAGGTTTAAAATAGATGATTTAAGTTTAACCAGCTTCGGGCTGATCCCTTTAGCCGGTTTTAAACCGTAAGTTTTTTGTTTAAGTTCTTTAGTTTTGTTATTTTGATCCTGAAATTCGCAGAATCTCCGCAAGGCGATTGTCTTTCTCCTGATAGTGGCCTCGGCCTTACCCTCGGCCTTAAGCCGGTTTAAATATGCCTGGATTAGCTTGGGGGAAAGTAGATGGTCTAAGTTCATTTAATCAATTTCTAATTGACTTAATTAATCTAATCCCGAAGGGATCCCTTTGGGATTAATCTAAATAATTCCCAAAAACGCCAATTTTTAAACTTTTCTATAAATTGCATTTAAGATTAGGTTCAGCTCTTTGGCTTCTTTCCAGATAGCTCTCATTTCATCTTTTTTGCTTGGTACCGCTCTGGCAATCATTCGCAAGAAATGTTTTGATTCCCGGGCCTCTTTTTTACAAATTCCTATTTTGTGCTTAAAATCTTTTTTACTTTCCGCGTCGCCGGCTTCGCAGTAATTTGCTCCTACGCTTGTTGCTGCTTTAACAAGCTGGGTGATTAGTGGTCTAGTTATTTCATTTTTGGGTATTTTTTTAAGAAAGTTGATAATTGATTCACCAAACATAGCTGTTCTTTCTTCTAAATCGTATATTTTGCTTGGTTTAATTTTTCCGACCTTGATCATTTTTTAGGTTAATTAGGAATTAGAATAATTAGAACAATTTAAATTACTCCACCACCCACCATTGAAAATTCAAATCGTAATCTAATGGCCTTGGAATCGCGGCTAAAAAGTGGGAGCAGTCTCCGGTTTCCGGGTTAAAAGGCACTTTTCTTTTAACAAAGAGCACCAAATTTTTCTTTTCCTGATCACTGGTAAGATAGACTTGGGCCAAAGGAGAAAGACCCTCGCAGTAGATCTTAGTCTCGGTTTCTCCCGCGGCGATTAAACCTTTGCCTGAAAGAGCGTTGCTATCTAAATTGTTTTGCTGACTTTCTTGGGCTGTCTCTGCTGAAGCGGCCACGATTGTTTTACTGTTTTCAGGTAGATCTTGGTATCTGACTTCAGCAGATACGGGCGTGTCTGTTAGCTCGAGCTTGGCCTTCGGAGCCGCCGCCTTGGGATTTTGGCTGAACTTTAAAACTAGCCCGCCGAGAACAACTCCGGAGAAAAGAGAGAGCCAAAAAGTTTTTTTCCGCATTTTCTTGATTTTTTAACTTTTAATCCCGAAGGAACCCCCTCGGGGCTTTTAGAGCCTCTCCCCCAGGTTTAAAAGAGGCTGTTTGATAGGGTCCATTTAAGGTAATTTTTAACGTCGGCAGCGTAGTTTTTAATGGTGCTCTTGCCGGCGCCTTGTTCTTTAAGATAGGAACCAAACAGGGAAGCCCAATCGTTAATTTGTTTTTCTATGGGGTTTTTTTCGGAGCTGCTTCCCAACCCGAGAGAAGGATTTTTTTCCAAAAGTCGTTGATTTAAACAAAACTGGCAAAAGACCTTAATCGTTGCCAATCTGCGCCTGACAGTTGATTTCGCAATCTCTTCTGTTAAAAGTTGAGATCGGTATTGGTCAAGCAGCAGGGAATCGATTTTCCCAATTTCGAATGTCGAATTTTGGGCTTTTAGCCGGTCATCGGCCCATTGGAAAAACTGGCCTAAATCGGAAAGGTAATTTTTAACAGTGACCGGGCTTGATTTTCTGACCTTGGTCAGATAAAAGCTAAATGCGGTTTTAATTTGGTTAGGCAGGTTCATTTCGGTAAATGTTATACAAGTTATACAGGTTATATAGTTAGTCTGAAATTCAGACTACACTATATTAAAAGGGCTGTCAAGAAGGGAAATGTGCTTAACTTGATATGTTTTGTAATATTTAGATAGGGTACTCATTTAGTTTACTCAAGTCTATTTTTGTTTTCACGAACTAGTGACTTATTTCCACATACGTTTCATGATACTAGAAGTATTTCTCATTTTAGTAGCTTTTAGTTGCTAAGCACCTCTTATGATATCATCGATCACCGCAGATCCTTTCGGTGAATGCGGAGATCTGCGGAGATCGGTTTTTAGGACAAAAACGGGTTTTGGTCGTCTCAAAAAGAAAACTAAAAGAAAAACCATTTTCCCAAGTCGGTTTTAATTGTTTTTCTGACCAGAAACAAAACCAACCGGTCTTGGCTTTTTTGCCTTGTAAAGCCTTCTTTCGGTCGTGAAAAAAACATTTCCCGACGGTTTCTTTACGGTATTGCTTGTTATTTTTTTATAGGATTTAGCGAGAAGACTATAAGACTTAAATTATCATTTTCATGCTCAAACTGCTAATAAATACTAATGGCTACTTTATCCTGTTTTTAACGATTAAGTTTTTAAATACCAGTCTTTCACGTTTTGTTTTTGATTAAGCCAATCTTTCTTTAGCCGCAGTGTTATAGGATTTTACAAAAGTTACAGTTTGATCGTGAAAGATTGGCTAAAAGGGCGGAATAAAGCAGTGTTTGAGTTTCTTCTTTGGTCTTTGCGGAGAAGGGGATTAACAGGTCTTTTTTGGGACCGGAAATTGTTTAAAAAAACGGTCCCGATAGTTGTTTATCTAAAGGATCAGGGTTGCCCCAGCGCCAGACCCGCCGCTGCGGGACGGCGCGGGGTTCCACGTACCACGTAGGGCGCATGGCAAGTTCGATACCTGGCGAGTGTCTTTTTGGAAAAGGCTCTGTCCTGTGGAAGTTTATTTGAAGGTTAAGGTTACTTTTTGGGGGATTTCAATGCCTTCAACCTCGGCGCTGATCTCAAACTGGCCCGGATTGCCGCTGGTAACTTCGAAGACAGCCTTGCCGAAGTTGTCGGTGATCTCCTGAACACCGTTAATCAAGGTGTTTCCGGCGGCGTTGGCTTTTGGCCGGGAAAACAAAGCGATTTGTTTGTCCGGCGCTCCTAACCCCTGGTCGTTGAGCAGAAAGACATTGACCATACACTTGGTTTTGCCGTCTGCTTCGCAGACCAAAGGAGCGCCGAAAACATAAGAATTGGATAGAGAATATTTGGTTGGTTTTGCCGCTTTGGTGAGGTAAACCAGGGCCTGAGGAATGACAAATTTGGCTAAAAGGAAAAGACCTGCAAGGAGAAAAAGGACGAGAATCACCCTATTTCTGATTTTTTTAGTCGAGACCGGTTGTTCAGAGGGAGCGGCCGCCTCTTGATTGGGTAAGGCCGGCTGCTGGCCGGTACCCGGTGAAGCGGGCTGGTTGAGAACAGCGGTTTTTTCTTCTGCCATTAGTTGAATTTAAGCATAATAAGGAAGGAGTTGTCAAATTGTTGTATTGTTATACTGCTAAATTGATAGAAGAGTTTCTCGACTTGCCCCGTTCATTCGGAAGATGGGGGCTTGTTACCGTTCGAGTTTATCGGGAACTATCTTTTGATGAATTCTTCTCGACACAACTCGAAGAATAAACAAGAAATAAGTTCAAAGTTCAAAATTCAAACATCAAACAAAGGCCAAAATCTAAAATTTAAAGATTGAATGCGCTTCTCGGTTCGAGTTTACCCTGAGTTTATCGAAGTAAATTCGATCCTGGATCGTGACCACCGTTCACCCCCGAGACAAGCTATGTGTTAAATTAATGCAGACAACATAGGGGGTGTTGACTTTGTTTCAACAAAACAAATCGGTAGTTGAAATTGCTGTGTATTTACCTTCCTGTCATTCTGGATATTTTCCCTTCCGTCATTCTGAGCGTAGCCCCGTACCAGATGGGAAACCACGTGGGGTATCCCACTGTGGCGGTACAGGGCGTAGCGAAGAATCCCCATGAAAATAGCAACTTGCTCTAATCCAAAGGGGCCGCGCCCGCCAGACGCTGCCTGCTCGCCATTGCTATGCTCAGGCGTTAGCGGGCGAGAGTCGTCAGGCGATGCGGGCGGGTAGTTTTACTCTTTTCTGACCTCGTCTCGACTCTCCGGCCTCGCTTCGGCTTTGCCGAGAGCGGGTGGTCGAGGACGGGTGAGTTTTGACTTTTGAATTTTTATACTTCAACCAAGAAAACCATAGGCTATACCGCGCCCCAAATAGCAAATGTGTTAAAAGAAAAAGGGGGCAAACTGGTAATCGCTTCTGAAGGATTTATTGTCAAAGACAAGGAAGGGCCGTTGTCGCCGGGGGAGTTATCGCGGGCAAAATCTTGGGCAAAAAAATCGTAAACTATCATAAATCTGGCATGTGGTGGCAGTTTTCTGCCTTCTCGTTATGTTTCCTTTTACGTGTGGTATGCTCCTGCAATATGCCGGAACATAGAACCGTTTCTCTTTTGAGACGAGCAAAACCTGGAGATAGTCTTGTACTGGGAGGTCGAAATGTTGAAGTGGTAGAACCTACTGGGACTGAAAGACGGATCCTTACAGAAAGCGTGAGGGAACAAAGAGAGCTTGGAGCAATTGAAGTTGAGGGTGGAAAAGAAAGAATGATTTTGTTCGGTCGACCCTCCTCGGTCCCCGTGATTTTATACAAAATGGGGATTAGAAATTTACAGCCTCTCCCTGGAGCGAGAGTTATTGTCAGCCACTCCCATTGGGAAGTTGCCGAAGATGTTCGGCCGTCTGACGATGATCTGTTATATGCCCAACAGTTACAAGAGGGTCATCCTAATTTCTCTCTGCGGTGTCGAGTAGTGTGTGGTAGACCCGACAAACCTTTGGCCTTCCAGTATTTCCCCTTGCGATAAAAAGATTTTTTCCGATTTTGGCCTTAACGATTTTGTACCTGAACCAAGAAAACCACGGGTACACTCGCAGGGCTCCATCTTTTTCATTTCTTTCTTAATACTTAATTCTTACTTCTTAATACTTGTCTTTAGCCTGCTCAATTTAACCGCTACAATCGCCGAGGAGATTGCCAACAAGGCTACGATAGTCTCCCATCTGAAAACCAAGCTCCAGAAGGCTTTGAATGCCTCGTATAGGGTTCTTACGATCAATACTAACAGCCATTGCCACCAGGAAAGCGCTTGGAAGGTAAGCAGGTTGCTTTTAGCGGTCATATTTTCGCTTTCCAGTTTCGGCCCGATAAAGAAGCGCCACTTGGTTGATTTTTGAGTGGGCAGGTTAAAAGAAAAATAGCCTTGGGAATCGGATTTTAACTCTAATTTCGGGCCTTCTCTGGCCAAGGCGGCCGGGATAATCACGTCGAAAAATTCCAACAATCGGTTTCTTTGCGTCTCGAAAAGAAAAACCTCAAGGTCGGTTTCCGGAAAGGCTCTGCCTTTGGCGGCAACGATTTGGTTTTGGCGGAAAAGGGCTTTTTCGATTGAAACGGTTGGGGAAAGGAAAATACCCGAGACAGTTGTTTTGGTGTTCGGCGCCGGCGGGGGAAAGCAGAGCGGGTTGTTGGCTACCTGATCGACATCATAACTTAGAAAGCAGAAATCCCCGGTTTGGATCGGAGCCAGAACCGATCTGAAACGGAAAACGCCTTCCCGGTCGGCGATGGTGGTAACTTTTAGATTGCCCTCGGTAGAGAAAAAGTCCACCCTTGCCCAAGGAGAGGTAAATCCTTCTAAGTCGAGCAGACAGCCGCCGACATGGGCCGAGACAAAGACACTCATTTTCGGGGAAAGTTCAATCCGGTTGATAACGGTTGTTTTTTGCCAAAGGACTTCGGCCTTAGATGGTGAGGCCGTTAAAAACCAGGTAAAAAACAGCGTAGCGAGAAAAATTAGTTTTTTAAACCAATTTCGCACTTGCGCACGGTAATTGTCATTGCGAGGGAGCGTCAGCGACCGTGGCAATCTCGGTTCATTTGCCGCCAGATCGCCGCGCTCTCCCGATTGGATCGGGATTGCTCGCGATGACAAAAAGCGCGGAACTTGTGTTTTGAACATTGGTTTGTGGATCCGGTCGAACAAATATTGTTGAAGAAGATCCCTGATACAATCTTAAATCATAAATTTTAAATGGCAAGTAAGTTTCCAACGGCTAATCCATTCTACACATTTCACTTGCTTGGAATGCCACCCCCTTTTTTGTTATCCTGATCCCGAGGTAACGTCGGGGCGATGACGAAGGATCTCTGTCTCCCGCTTATTTTGGGTAATCACGATACTGGATCATTTTTTGGATTTTCACTTTCAGAATTGAAGCAATTCCCTTAGGTGTCAACCTATCACACACCCGGTGTGTGATAGGTTGACGGTGGAATGGCAACTTGCTGTAACAACTAGGGGCCGTACCATCCGGTACAGGGTAAAATTCTTCGCTTCGTGTACCCTATGTGGTACGGGGCTACGCCCAGAATGACGGCGAGGCGAGCTCAAGTTAACCTGCGTCCTCCTGAGGAGTTTCACCCCCCGTCATCCTGAGGAATTCTGATGACGGATGACGAAGGGTCTATTTCGGTGGACAGGCCTGCCCGTCGGTTTACCTGTCTGCCGGTAGGAGGGCAGGCAGGTTTAACAGTTTAACAATACGACAATTTGGCAATTATCTTTCGAGTGAGTCTTCGAATCGAGAAATCTTCAAGCCAGTTAACCCTTTGCCCATTGATCTATTGAAGCCTTTAGAAGTAGGGGGTAAGGAATCTTTTCCCTCTGGTTGTTTTTGGAAGTGCCAACGAATAGGAGGTTTAGGAAACAGAAGCGCCTTCTTCAATTTCAGGCTGTTTTATTTCCACCCGCCTTTTTTTCCGCCAGTAGACGATGGCCAAAATAATCAGGGTAATAACTAAGACCGCGATTAAGATTAACTTCCAGGGTATCACCCAGAAGTAGGCGACTGCTAACAAACTCCCGCCCTGAGTGCCAAAAGCGCCTTCCAATCTAGCCTTGTACCGGCCGAAAAGCCATTTTTTGTCCCAGGTGTTTTGGTAGATTCTCGACTGGCCGGGAAAGATGTTTTGGCTGCCTAAAGACAGGGTGGTTGAAAGCCGGTTGAATAGATTATAAACCCGGATCAAGGCTGTCGGCCGGATATGGATATCGGACAAGTTCTCGATTTCGGTGGAAAAAGGGATCGGTCCATACTCGGAAAAATTGGGGACATCCATTCTTCTGATCAGGGCGTCTTCTTTGATTTCCCCGGAAACGGTCAGGTAAACCAAGGTGGCCACGCTGGGAACTATCTTGGAAGTGGTTGCCGAATCACCCCCGACAGTGTCTGCCGGCTGGTAGGTAACTGCCGCGTAATGGCCTCCGGGCAGGGCATCTTCCGGCACCAAGATGATCAGATCCATCTCCACAGATTCGCCCGGTTTAACGATAAACTGAGAGGGGGAGATATTGACCCAGCCGGACAAAGCCCAGCGGTTATCGCGGTATTGGTTTTCCCTTAGAAAGACAGGAGTGCCTTCCTTGTCTTCAACAACAAAGTCTATCGGTCTGGCGCTGACTGCTAATTCGGCTTCACCCTGGTTTTGGAGTTTGATTTTTTTGGTGACTACCTCGCCGGGGTTGGCAACCACGTCTTCGACCCTCGGGGGAATGGCAACCAAACTGACCACGTTTTGAGCTTTTGCCCCGCAAGGCAGAAACAAGAAACAAGAAACAAAAAACAAGAAACAAGAAACGAAAAGAGTCAAACCGGTTTTTTTAAAGCCTTTTTTAGTCATTTGCCTGATGTTTGATATTTAATTCTTCTTAATTCTTACTTCTTATTAATTCTAACTAAAACGTTGCCGAAGCGATATAAGTAACCGCATTAGTATAAGTGCCGGCTTCCTGGGTGGCGCCGATGATTGCCCGGTAGCAGACATAAGCCAGTTCGCTGTTGGCCACCGTGGTTGACGAGAACAAAGTTTGGGCGGCCTCGTTGTTGTTGTTGTCGGCGAATTGCTTGGCGCAGAAAACCCCGTCACAGCCGCCGGTGGTGCTGGTATATTCAAAAGCGACTGAAGCGGCGTTGGAATTATGCAACGAATAGCCGAAACCCTTAACCGCGGTGGAAACCCATTCGTCGGCGGTAGTGTGAGAAGCGGTGGTGGTGTCTCCCGGGGTGTCGGCGATGAAAACGCCGGTGTCTAACCCGGCGCCAATAATTTTAGACAACTGATCCGATTCTAAGGTAGTGACAGCGTAGCCGCCGTCGGCGTTGGTGGAAATAGTCAAGCTTTGGGCGGCGTTGGTAAAGTTAGTGATCGACAAAGATCCTAAAGGAACCGTTACCGCGGTGGTGGTAACGCTGGCAGGCAATCCACAGCTGGAAGTTCCGACCCCCATCCCGGCGATGGTCAGTTCGATTCTCGGTTCCACGGCTGCGGTAACCCGGACCGACTCGATCACCGCAATTTTGCCTTGAGTGGAATCGATCAGGCTGTAGCTGTTATCCAAGTGGTCAACATAAAAAGTATAAGTGTCGGCCACGCCGGCAGTTTTGGTGGTTGAGGAAGGAGCCGGATTGATCACTTGCTGGGTTGGCGCGGTGGTACCGACGGTAATCGTTTTTTGAGCCAGAGAATTAATACCGGTGTAGTTGCAGAAAACGCAGCTATAACCTGAAGGGCAGTTGGTGCCGCCGGAGTAGGCAATTGTCGGTGTGCCGGAATCCGGACAAGTGATGTAATTCGGCCAGGTACCGCTGCTGATGTTGCCGACAAAATCAAATCCGTTGGCGTCAGGAATGCCGTCGTGGCTTTGTGCTTGGGTGCCGCTGGTTGCCGCCAGCCTTACCCGGTAGTAACCGTTGTTGATCGCGGTCACCGGAGTGAAGGTAACTGTATGCTGGGCGCTTCGAGTGGCGATGATCGGGTCATCAACGTCGGCATCGCCTGATTGCAGCCCGCCGCCGGAATGGTAAATCTGGATTTGGTCGTCATCGTAAATATCGATCGCGGTGTAGTTGGTCCGGGTGCCGATCATTAAAGTGTCATTGGTGAAAAGGTTTTTGGTATCGTCGGAAGTGGCCCAGCCGGGCAGGGAAGAAGTTTTGATTGTTACCAAGGAAGAGCCGACGGTATTGCCGGTGGCAACGGCGCCGACATAAGAAAGCCTGGAACTGCTCAAAGTGTCTTTAACCGAGATTAAAGTGGCGGAGTCCAGCTTTTTTGGCGTGGAGGATTTTACTGCCAGCAGAACCAAAGCCAGAAAAATACCGGCCTTAATAATTATTTTGGTTTTTGTTTTGAATCTCAACCCTTTTTTCATGATATCCATCTAACGGTCCGCCTGCTTTTTGCGATCAGAAACCCATTATTCTTTACCTTTCTTTACCTAATTTTTTTACCTATCATTTATTTGTAGGTTATTTATTTATGGTTGTCAAGCCCCTATTTTTTACAGCTTGTCTAAGCGTCGTTGTCAAACCTTCAGCTTCTGCTTTGCTAATTTTTTTCAGAAAAGACTTTCGCTTTTTTGATAATCTGCCAAACGATAATTGCTAACACGATTAAAACCAGCCCGGCTTTAATCGGCAGCCGCCAAAAAACGACGGCCAAACCGGCCGGTTCCACGCCGGTATTTTTTTCAAAAGAAAGATCTGCCCGGTACAAACCGGGTATAAAAGAGGAGAAAGAGCAAGGATAGCTGACCGGTTCGCCGCTGTCTTGTTTAAGACAGATTATTTCCCTGCCTGAATTGGCCAGAACGTTGTCCGGCCTAAGCTCAAGCGCGGCCGCTTCTTTTTTAGTGAGCAGGTTTTTTATTTTTATCCGCCCTTCGGCCTTTAGAAAGGAGTCACCGGTGTTTTCAATTAAGATTTTAAATTCGGTTGAGTTGAAAATATCGTTTACTTTCGGCGCCGGCTTAAATTCGGCCACCGTCCCTTGGCGCTTCGGGTTGAGCGAACCGGAAATAGTCAAAAGAATATTGCCGCCGATTTTGATTAAATTCTGGCCGCCCGAAGCGTCATTGATAAAATTTCCCTGGGGCGACTGCTCTAAAAGCAGGGTCAAGTAATGGTCTTGCTCGGGAGCGTTTTCAGGTATTTTGGCTTTTAAAACCAACTGTTCCTGGCTCTTGGCCGCCAACTTAAAAGTCTGTTCTAAATCTATCTTTGAATTGACCAAAGAAAAATATTTAACTGCTGCCGGAGAATACTTCGGGTTTAGCAGTTCAATTTCTCCTCGGCTTCCCTTCGGTTCAAAAGGAACAATCACTGCCCGGAGGTAAAGGTCAAGATCGGATTCGTTGCCGATTAAAAAGGCCTGGGTGGCGGTTTGGCCCGGCCGGATGGTCAATTCGACCAAGGGAGGAAAAATAGAAAGGGAGACTTCCTGGGCGGAAATATTAGTAGCCGAAAAGAAAGCAGTTAAAAGTGAAAAGTGAAAAAT
>JAHJSD010000067.1 GCA_018830585.1 Patescibacteria group bacterium | reverse complement strand
AAGATCAAGAGTGGTCGTTAATCGGGCTTTTCCATATATAAAAACTTCAAGGAAGATAATAAATATAGGTTCCTGTACTGGTGACGTAGTATTTTTACTTAAAAAAATCAGTTCGTCAGTTCGTCAGTCAGTTCGTCAGTCAGTTCGTCAGTTCGTCAGTTCGTCAGTTCGGGACGGGGCTAGAGATTAAGTAAGGATGGGCAAAAAGAGGCTACATCTTTTTTGGGGGCAAAGGACAAACTACTTTCAGGGCACGATGATAGTTCGAAAATCATCCCCCACCAAAGGCGGGCAAGCATCCGCCGAGCAAGGCACAATTCTGCGCCTTGCTTTGGCAAGGAAAGAATTAGGGTGTAGACAGGTGTAGAATTATTTGAAAAGATGCAATGTTATTCTCCGAAAAGATCTGATAATCCTACCCCCGTCCCTGAAATATCTGAAATATAGTCTGATAATAACAATTAGTGTATATTATATATAATAATGAATAATTCTCTATCCAATAAAATCAAAACATATTGGATATCGATAAATTTCCCTAAATCGACAAAGATATTTTCAGTGTTTTTTCTTTTTTTACTCTTAATTGGTTTAATTGGCGCTTTATATCTTATTCAAACTCAAAAAAACATAGACCCCAGAAAAAAAGCAACCGACAAGCTTCAGATAAATCTTCCTATTAATATAACAGAACAATCAACCCCACCTTTTACGGTAGAAAATATTGAACTGTTTTTAGAAAGAGGTGGCCGGGTTGACTGGTGTCCGGGAAATAATTTGATTGCCTATGATGTTCTTGAATCAGATGGGTATTACGATATTCATATTATAAAGCCTGATAAGACAGAGGACAGATGCCTTACCTGTGGAAATACCAATCTTCCCGGTAAAAATATCGGACAGCCGGCTTGGGATCCCACCTGCAGATATATTGTCTTCCAGGCGGAAAAAAATCTCCATCCTAAAACTATTTCTAATTATTCCACCAATCCGGGAGCAGGACAATATAATGACCTTTGGGGTATGAACTATACCACCGGACAAGTATTCAAATTATGGAAGATTCCGAATAATAAAAATTATGGTATTCTTCACCCACATTTCTCGGTTGATGGAAAAAAATTAAGCTGGAGTCAAATGTACAATAGTGCTAACCCTTTTGTGAAAGGAGAAGAATTTGGTCTCTGGAAACTAATGATTGCTGATGTTAAAGAAAGAAAAGGGGTTCTGAGTCTTAAAAATGTACAGGAATTTCAACCGGGAGATGAAGCTTTTTATGAAAATCACGGTTTTTCCCCTGATAGTAGAAAACTTATTTTTAGCAGCAATTTTCAAAAAGGCAAGCCGGTATTAACTAATACCAATATCTATACTCTTGACATAAAAAGCTCCTCTGTTAACCAGCTTACAAACGAAGGGTATAATGAACACGCTATCTATTCACCCGCTGGCAATAAAATCATTTGGATGACCAGTAAAGGAAATAACCGCGGTACAGATTATTGGGTAATGAATCCTGATGGTAGTAATAAACAAAGGTTAACCTATTTTAATCAACCCAATCACCCAGATTATATGGGGAAAAATATAACTGTCGCTGACTTTTCCTGGTCTCCAGACAGCCAAAAAATTGTTGGATATTATCATGATACCGCAACTCCTTCTTCTTATTTTACTGGCAAAAAAGTGAATGAAAAAAATATCCTAATAAATTTTGAGTATAAACCAATAATCACAACCCGCCTACTTATCGATAATGCTTTGAGAGGAGAATATAGTCCCGATGGAAACAAAATATTATTTTTCCGAAAGGAACTTGGAAAAACTTATGCTATATATACTTCCGATGCAAATGGAAACAATATTGAGTGTTTAACCTGTTCTTTGCCCCAATTTGATGGTTTAGATGTTGGTGGAGGTTCATGGCATCCGTCGATGAAATATATTACTTTCCATGCAGAAAAGCCAAACCATATTGTCCATCTCGGTTCTGAGGCCTTAACCCACCCCGGTATCGGCTGGTATTCTGACATTTATATTATGAGACTCTCGGACAAAAAACTATTAAAAGTTACTGATTTACCTACAAAAACCAGATTATTTGATAGTAAACCTTATACTGCGGTTTTACATCCCCACTTTTCAACCGATGGTAAAAAAATCTCCTGGGGTCAATCTCCTGATATGACCATAAGAGGGTGGTTTGGCTGGGAATTAGCATTAGCCGATTTCTATTTTGATGAAAATACATTCGAATTAATGAACACTACAATACATAAACCAAATAATATTAATGGATATTACGAATCGGATGATTTTTCAAGTGACGGCAGCAAGCTCCTTATCAGTGGAAATTTAGAACCGAATCAGAGTGTTTTGTCCATGGACGTTTACGAATATAATTTGATAGATAAATCTTTAAAAAGACTTACCCAGTCCACTGATTGGGACGAATCACCTATATATTCTGCTGATAACTCCAAAATCGCCTGGTTGTCCAGCAACGGTTTTAAATTTACAGATGCTAATAAACTATGGTGGGAATATGGAAAAACCGAGTTTTGGATTATGAAATCTGATGGTTCATCTAAGGAACAAATAACCTTTTTCAATAAGCCAGGAACGGATGATTATTTGTTAGTTAACAAAAGAAGATCTCTCGCTCATTACATAGAATGGCATCCAAGCGGAACGAAACTTCTTGGTTCTGTTTCTCTAAATAATAGTCCAAAACCAGGTTTTGAAGATAAATTATTCCTTATTGAAATAGAATAAATGCTCTCGTTAATAAAAAATAATCCCAGATCGTCACCCCATACCAAACTCTCCTAATCAATTAGGGACTCAATTAGGGACGGGTGTAGAGATTAAGTAAGGATGGGTAAAAAGAAGCTACATCTTTTTTGGGTGCAAGAGACAAACTACTTTCAGGGTACGATGACAGTTCGAAAATCCCTCCTTCGTCAGATTCTGCGCTGAAAGCTACAGAATCTTAAAAAGACTACGGAAGGGCAAGCGTCCTCCTTCGACTTAGTTTATCCTGAGTCTAACCGAAGGGCTCAGAACCACACAGCATCCGCCGGGCGAATAATTTCTTTCTGGACAGGTCTTGACAAAAGACCTGTTTGTGAATACAATGATTTTACCATGAACGTAGTTTCTATTTCCCAGCTTAAGGCTCACCCTGCAGGTGCAGTTAATAAGGCTGCAGATTACCCCTTGGCTATTCAAAAAAGAAATAAGATAGTCGCTTATCTTGTCGGTAAAGAGCTATTCGAGAAGATTGTATCTTTGATCGAAGATGTCTTTGACAGAAAAGCTATTGAGGAAACAGATTTTAGCAAGGGTAAGGCTTTTGAAAAAGTAGCTGACCAATTAGGATTATGAGGATTATTCTTTCACCAAAAGCCGAGAAACAGCTCAGAAAGCTTCCCAGGATAGATCAAGTAGCTTTAGTTAGGAAAATAAGGGCCATTAAGGATGAGAAAGATGTTAGTCAGGTAGAAAGGCTTCGAGGCTTCAAGAACATTTTTAGGGTTAGGGTAGCTGATTATCGAATTGTCTATAAAAGAATAGCTGACGAAATTTATGTCGTTATTATCGGCCACAGGAAAGATATCTACAAAGTTTTAGCTCGTCTGCTCGGATAGCAATATAGTATAGTCCGGACCTCGTTCCCTCCAGAGACGGGCAGGCACGACAGGGATCAAGATGCAATTCTGCGTGGCGAGAAAAGAATTGGGGCGTGAAAAGATACAACGTTATTTCCCGAAAAAATCTGATAATCCTACCCTGTCCCTAAGGCCGTATTTATATAGTGTTATTTAAGTTCTTCGCGAACCCTCTGGGGAGAACAAAAATTCAGAACCCGAAGTGACCCTGCAATTTTTGTTCCCTGCAGTTAACGAGAGACTTTAAGGTTCACCTGTCGGGTTTCTTTCATCTTTGAGAGCTCAGGATTTTAACTTGGGTTATCGCGTGTGGTAAAGTACGCAGAGAAAGGGCAACAATATCTTCATTTATTAAGTATGTGTAGTTTTCTTTTAATTTTGCTTTAGGAAAGCAATGTTTAAAAATTTTGCCGTAAAGGACGGGTAAATTTTGATCAGGGTTTCTATAGGCTTCTATTTGGAAAATAATTTCATACAAAGTGCTTAGGGTTCCCGCTACTTCAGCCTGATAAACTTGAGCTGATAATTTTTTGAACAGGTTAGATTCGATTTTGAAAGCGTCTATCTCACTTGGATATCTTCCATTAGTTAAGGGGTCTATTCCTTTCTTAAAATTTTGTAGCGCTGCTACGGTATGGCCTAGCTCATGAATGAGAGCGGTGAGGCGGTGGCGGCTGTTATGTTTTTTGGCAATACTTATTAAAAAGCTATCCGATTCCTTTACGTATCGAAAAGTTGATGAACTGCTTTCTGCAAACCTTATTTTGTGGCGAAACTTTTTAAGAATAGGATACTCTTTGGCTACAAACTCAAAAATTTCATCAGGATATTTGAGTTTGGGAAATTCAGGTAATTTACAAAGATAGCATTGACTATTGAATTGGGAATAGAACCAGTCAGGAAGCTCGACTCTGGGAATTTGTGATTGGCAATACTCAATAACTTTATCCTTATTCTTTAGAAAAACCTGATAGTCTTCTTGGGGAATCTGGTGGATTTCTAAAATTAACTCAAGCTGTGATTTGTAACCCCTTTTTTCAGCCTCCTGGTTTCTGCCCTTGGTTAAATTTACATATTTTGATTTTAGTTTATTAAAGAGAGGTTTTAGATCTTTTAATATTTGAGCTTCTGTTTCCGTTTGGTTCCTTTTATAAATTTGAGTCCAAAGTCTGTCAAAAGACTCAAGGGGAATAATATTGAAATAGTCGGCCACTGCCCGGTTGAAACTATTTTTTTGAGGTTTGTCCGAGTTAATTGGTTTAACATTTAGCTTAACATCAGAAACAATAGCCCCATTAACGCAATAGCGAGTATATGTGGTTAAATCACAGGTTCTGGGCACAGGAAGTTTTTCATAACTCTCTCTGGCTTCTTTCGCGGCGCTTTGGGCTATTTCTAAGAGAATTTCCAGTTTAACGTTTTGATAACGAGGAAGGTATGATTTGCAAATTAGTTCAACTTGTCTGTCACTTAGCATGTTTTTATTTTAAAGCTTTTGGGTTAATTAAAGAAGAAAGCGCAAAAGTTTGAAAAACCGTCCCCAAAATAGGTATAACCTGATATAATTTATCTATGAACAACGATCATTCAAGGTTTCATAGCGCTAATGCTTTCTGCGGATATACCGGTCCCGAAGAAATGCACCACTTACAGGATTTAATCAACGAATTAACCGACAATGAATTAAAGGAATTGGTTGAACGGGTAGGAATAAAATTTGCTATCCCTAATGAAAAAGCATTAACAAGAGAAGACTACGAGAGAGTAATTGACGAGGCGGATCGAGAAGATTTTTATCGAGAATACCGAAAAATTATAAAGGTTCGAAAAAAACCAGTCCCGATTAAGTAGATATAAAAGTTCGAAAATCGTCGTGTCGCCTTTTGTAGCTTTAGCGGAGGAGGCCCATCCGGCGAGCTTAATAGGACACAGTCCGGATTCCATTTTTAAGTAGGTGTCAAGCTATTCCACCTTCCAGGTGGGAACCAGAGAGTTGTTGGATGAAGGAATCAAAGGATATTCTAAATGGATAAAGAATGGGTTCCAGTCTTTATCGGCCCGATCTCCTCATTTTGGTCATCCGATAGTTTTCTCGAAAAGGATACGTATTTTTTCATGGCCATATTTTAACTAAGAGTTTTAATGGAAGCAAGGGGAAGAAGCCTTAATTTTAGCAACCACTTTCTACACTTAAACCACGATTTGGTACCTTCTCACGCTTTATAAAAAACCTTAACTTAAGTAAAATATTAGTTATGCAAAATTCAAAACAAATAAAAAAGATAGTTAAAAAATCTTATGCAGATATTGCTAAGTCTTCTGGTGGTTGTTGCTCTAATAAAAAAGCCCAAAGGCAGTCTGGGGAGATGGGTTATTCCGAAGATGAAATGAATCAAGCACCCCCTGATTCCAATCTTGGCCTTGGCTGTGGTAATCCTGTGGCCATCGCTTCTTTAAAAGAGGGTGAAATAGTTTTGGACTTAGGTTCAGGAGCAGGTTTTGATGCTTTTTTAGCATCTCCTAAAGTCGGCCAGGCCGGCAAGGTTATCGGGGTTGATATGACGGATGAAATGTTGGAAAAAGCAAAAGAAAACGCCCAAAAAGGCGGTTATGCCAATGTTGAATTTAGGAAAGGCGATATTGAAGACCTACCTCTTGAAAATAGTTCAATTGATGCGATTATCTCCAACTGTGTTATCAATCTTGCTCCTGACAAAGGAAAAGTATTTAGAGAAGCATACCGTGTGCTTAAATCGGGCGGAAGGTTAATGGCATCTGATGTTGTTTTAGTAAAGCCATTGCCAGAAGAATTAAAAAAAGACGAAGAACTGTTAGTTGGTTGTGTCAGTGGAGCAATTCTTAAACAAAACTATTTGGAACTATTAGAGGAAGCAGGATTTACAGATATTACAATTCACAAAGAAGCGCCCGCCTTTCTACCGGATTACGGATTAAGCATTACCTATTCTGCATTTAAACAGTAGAGGCACATTTTATAGCGGGGGCTTGGGTTAACAACTTGATTTGTTTCAATCTTTCTCTCGCTTGTTCCATCCAGATTGGATTCTGAAAAGCCTTGATAATACTGGATAAAGCGTTAGTTAGATTAATACTAGGATTACGGAGCCAGATCGGACAAATTTCACCGCCCTATCTTCCCGAGGCCTGCCTGCCGGCAGGCAGGTGTCATACCTAGGACACCCCGGGGGCGTACTAAGTTGTACTAAGGTGTACTAATAACTTTTTCTTCCCATTCGCTTCTGTCTTGGCGTGGGCAGTATCTTAACTAAAACCCTCAGTACCTTCCTTGACACCAATTTGGTAGAATCATACATGGGCAGTCACCTCCTCAATAGAGTACTGCCCATTTTACCTAATAAGTCGGACTATTATCAACTTTTAAGTGGAGTTTTGTAATGGGTTCCAGGGGTATACTAAACATATGAGCAAAGAAGCACTAAGACAATTTTTAGTTGACTCAAACAAGGCTGGCTACGCTGGTGGTGAGGAGAAAAAGTGGGTTAAAGAGGATGACGGCTCAACCACTATCCCCTTTGAAAAAGGTCCTTGGAAATCACATGATAATTTTTTTGGCGGTGAGCCCTATGGTGGTAGAACAATTGTGTTCCACGAGGGCAAACCCTACTGGATGATGGTTTATTATGGTTGGATTGAAAAAGGAGTAGAAACCGACCCGGTATATGGAGTTTTGAGAAATGTCTTAAAGGAGATGCCTGAAGATTATCCTTCCTAAGGCCCAGAAGAATATCAAGAAAGCGAATATATTTATACTAATAAATGGCAAGGCGAAGTTGATAGATTCTCAGGAGAAGAATCTATTACTAAAGGTGATAAATTGATATATATAAAGCGAGTTATCTTGGTGGTCTAGTCGACCAAAGGGGAGAAGTGTAAAGATGAAAATGAAGATAATTAACCCTCATGACCAGTCGGTAGTCGGAGAGTTGAGTGTTTCCACGCAACAGGATGTCAAGAAAGCTGTTAAGAAAGCAAAAGAGGCGTTTGGCGGATGGAAGGATATTTCAGTTGAAAAGAGAGTTGCCTATATCAAAAAGTTTAGGGAAAAAGTAGCCAAGAATAGAGAAAAGATTGCTAAATTGACCACTCTTGAAATGGGCAAGCCAATACAGCAGTCGCTTGATGACGTTGACGGCGAGCTTCTGTTTCTTGATTACTACATCAAAAATGGGGCTAAATTTTTAGCTGACGAAACTGTTCTTAAGAATGATAAGGAGCATTTTCGTGTCACTTACGAACCTTATGGTGTCTGTGCTTGTGTTGCTCCCTGGAATTTCCCACTCTCTTATGGCTAACTCTGGGATTGTTCCTGCTTTGATTGCTGGCAATACCATTATTCTTAAGCCTTCAGAATACACGAGTCTCACTCAGAAAATGGTGGTTGATTTACTGAACGAAGCTGGTTTACCTGATGGAGTGGCAAATTTACTAATCGGCGGTGGTGACGTAGGGAAAATGCTTATTGATGAGTCAATTGATTTGGCCTGGTTTACTGGAAGCACCAGAGTCGGTCAGGAAATATATGAGAAGTGTGGGAAGAAGTTTATCAAAGCACTCCTTGAAATGGGTGGAAGTAGCCCAGGGATTATTTTTGCCGACGCTGACCTTGATTTAACCATGGATAACCTCTACTGGGGAAGATTCTTAAACTGTGGTCAGGTCTGTACGGCTATCAAGAGATTGTTTGTCGAGAAACCAGTGTACCAGAAAGTGGTCAAATTATTTGTCGAGAAACTTAAAACAGTAAAAGTAGGCAATCCATTGGATGAAGATACTGATGTTGGTCCGCTTGTTTCCAGAAAGCAACTGGAGGCACTAAAAGTTCAGGTAAAAGATGCAATATCAAAAGGGGCGAGGGTCGAAATTGGAGGAAAACAACCAATTGATAAACGATTGCAAAAAGGAAACTATTTCGAGCCAACAGTACTGACAAATATCAAACCCAGCATGAAAGTGTTCAACGAAGAAGTGTTTGGTCCTGTTTTGCCGATTATTCCTTTTAGAAATGAAGAGGAAGCGGTTAAACTAGCTAACAATACTGAGTATGGGCTTAGTGCTGAGGTTTATACTACCAACATTGAGAAGGGTGAACGAGTAGCTAAGCAAATTAATGCAGGAACGGTAGCGATTAACACTGATAACTTTTTTAAGCCCGAATGCCCGTTTGGTGGTTGTAAAAAGAGTGGCATGGGAAGGGAATATGGAGAAATCGGGATGAAAGAGTTCTCTCAGGTGAAATTAATTGCCGTAGTGAAACCTTAAACATGGATAAAAAGAAATTAGGGAAAATAGTTGATTTCTTCTTTGAGGTTGGCACTTTGCAGAATATGCGAAGGATGCACAGCCAAGTGCTTCGATTGGCTGAAGAAACAATTGCTGAGCATAGCTTCAGGACAGCCATAATTGCTATGGTTCTGGCTGAATTGGAGGGGGTCGACAAGGATAAGGCGATGAAAATGGGTCTCTTTCATGATTTGGCCGAGGCGAGAATGGGAGACGCCAATTTTGTTCACAAACTTTATGTTAAACAAGATGAAAAAAGAGCCTATACCGAGCAGTTAGAAAACGTTCCTGGAGGTAGTGAGATTACTACACTATTAGACGAGTTTAACGAGTGTAAAACTAAAGAAGCAATCGTAGCAAAAGATGCTGATAGAATCGACCAGATTCTGTTGCAAAGGGAATATTTACAAAATAAGCCTGGTGATTTCAAACTTTGGCATGAGAATATTGCTAAAGATTTACAAACCGAAAGTGCTAAAGAGTTGGTTGAAAAGATTAAGGAACGAAACCCCCTTCAGTGGGTTTATAATTTTGCCAAGATTCCCCCAGAAGATGAGAAGTAAGACAAGAATCGAAAAGAAAGTTTGGCCTGAATATTTTCAGGCAATTTTAGACGGTAAGAAGACGTTTGAATTGCATCTGGCTGATTTCGAGTGTAAACCTGGTGACGTTTTGGTTCTTAAGGAATGGAATCCAGGCAGCAAAGAATACACTGGTCGTCAGATAGAAAAAGAGGTAACCTACGCCATCAAGACCAAAGATTGCCATTTTTGGCCTAAAGAGGAAGTTGAAAAGTATGGTTATCAGGTAATTAGCTTTAAACCGCAGGCACCAGACAGGGCTTAACTCTCGCGATTTCTTCTTTTAACTCGGCAACAAGTTGGAAGTCTTCGAATATTTTAACCACCTTAATTAGGTAGCTAGTTATATTAAGGTTACGCCCTTCGAGCAAGGAATAGAAAAGTGCGGTTTTACGGGCTTTTTTAATTTGATATAATACATTTTATGGCGGAACTAAATCCGTATGATTTAAACGAAATAGGCAGGATGGTGCGTTTCAGACGACCTCAGCGCAACATTCCTCGCAGGCCGAATTCAAAACCAATTGATCTCTATAATTTGAGCCAGGTTGCCCGTGCCCAAAGATTATTTGGTCCAAGGCATCCCGTCCGGGCAAGCTTGAATCAGTAGCAAAACATCTTAGAGGTGATAGATGATAGATTTGTTACTCCTTGTTTTGGTGAACTAATAATCACCAACCTTGGAGTACATTTTTACATGAGGCAACGAATCAATTTCCGTTACATCTTAGATGAGTCAATTCGATCCCTTGCTATTTATGCTGATAATGCATATACTGCGAGTTGCTGTATTAGTATTAAACAGAAATATTTATGAAAGACTTTAAGTTTGGCAATAAACCAAGAGACAGAAAAGGTTCTCCCAGAAGGAGTTTTGGTAGCGGAGATTACCGGAAGCCCTTAATGTACGATGCCATCTGCGATGAATGCGGCAAAAATTGCCAAGTGCCTTTCAAACCAAGCGGCGATAAGCCAGTATATTGCAGTGAGTGTTTTGAGAAAAAAGGCGGAAGAGATGGCAATAAATCAGGAAGCAGGAAAGATTTTTCCAAGAGGAATTTTGGTGACAGCTATCCAGGCAAATCTCCACAGAGCAATATCAACGATCGCAGCATCTTACAGCTTGTAGAAAAAATTGAAACTCTGAATGCCAAGCTTGATACAATTATTGGTTTGTTATCAGTTGGACAGAAGAAGATAGATTCGGTAGAAGGTAGGACGGAAAAGAATAAAAAATCGAAAAATGCGAAAGCAGGTAGAATGACTGAAGCATTAACGTCAGTTGAGAAAAAAGATGCTGATTTAACGGTAGATAATGCCCAAGAGAATATTAAATCTAAACCTAAAAAAAGAGCTAAAACAAAGGTAGATTCTTAACCGAAAACAGAGGTTAAGATAGACGATAATTAAAATTGGGGTTAGTTTGTTTTAGGGTAGAAAACAGCATTTTTGTCTCTTCAAGGTTAAGACCAGGCTCCATCTGTTGGTTGATGAACAAACCCTTTAAAGGAAGCGCTTCGACAGGCTCAGTGTAAACCGGTTGGAACGGATTCAGAACTTCTCATTTCCCGATGCGCAAGGGGAAAACCAGATCGGGGGTGGTACATCTTCTATTTCGTTGGCATTCAAAAGTCTGAATTATCGCCGAGGGACACCGTTGCAGGTAGGGTGCGAGGGGAAGTATCTGCACCACCAAGGTTTATTCCGCGGAGTCGGAGTAGGAGAAGGAATTGGGGTTATTGTGGGCGTAGGGGTTAAAGTAGGCGTCGGTGTTGTTGTCGGGCTTGGTGTGGGAGTGAATGTGGGTGTTAAGGTAGGTGCTATCGTAGGCGTTGGTGTTGCTGTCGGGCTTGGCGTGGGAGTTGAGGTGGGAGTTAAGGTGGCGATTGTAGGCGTCGGTGTTGTTGTCGGGCTCGGTGTGGGAGTTGAGGTGGGAGTTGAGGTTGGTACAATTGTAGGCGTCGGTGTTGTCAAAGCCCCGCAGCCAACAGCATTACAGGCATTAATCCTGCCATAATCCCAATAAAAACCAGTTCCCGATATTGCGTCGGAAGTTGTTTCAATCCTATTTCTAACTTGACTATTAGTCCAGCCCGGATTTTGCCCAAACAATAATGCCGCCAATCCGCTTACAAATGGCGTTGACATAGAAGTGCCGGAGGCATATTGATAGTTTCCATTAGCAGTGGATAGAATAGATACTCCCGGCGCGGCTACATCAACCCATAAGCCATAGTTTGAAAAACTGGCTTTTTGATCATCCTGGTCCGTTGCGGCAACTGCAATTGACTCTGAGTAATAAGCGGGGTAGCTGTATTGATTTGACCCCTGATTTCCGGCTGCCGCGACTACTACAACCCCTTTTCTCGATGCGTAACTTACCGCGTTTCTTAAGGTTCGGGACGAGTACTTACCGCCAAGGCTTAAATTGATAACTTCCGCGCCATTATCAGCAGCCCAATAAATTCCATCGGCAACCCATGAATAATATCCTGATCCGCTGTCATCTAATACTTTTATATTCATTAATCTCCCCTTCCAGGAAGTCCCGGCAACCCCAATACCGTTGTTAGTAACCGCCGAAGCGATTCCCGCCACATGACTTCCATGACCATGTATGTCTATGGCGGCAGTGGGCGGACAAGAAGAATTTAGCCTACAGTCAACCGAGGAAATTATTTTTTCTGATAAATCGGGGTGAGAACCATCGATTCCCGTATCAATAATGGCAATATCAACATTTTCTGCTCCATGAGTTATATCCCAAGCGCCAACCGCGTTAATCTTTTCCAATCCCCATTGATTTGAAAACTCCGGATCGTTTGGCGTTTCAAGAGCATAAGCTTCATAATCGGGCTCTACATAATCCACCAACAGATTTCTCTGCATCTTATTCGCCAGCTCGGCCGCTTTTCCCTTCTGGGATTGGAGAACATAAGTATTCTTAACTCTTAATTCCTTGTAGTCTAATACTTCAGACCTGTTAAAAACTTGTTCTCGAATAATGTCCGGGGTTATGGAATGAAACTTGACAATTATACGCTCGGTAAGGTACCAATAGTCATCTATAGGATAAGCGTAAGAGGTTTTAGCAAAGAAGGCAGAGGCAAGAATCAGCAAGACAAACAGGGCTTTTTTCATACTACTTTATTCACTATACAACATTTAGTCTAAATAGATCAAGCCAATGTCCTGCGGCTCGTCAACCGACCTTCAGAACCAAAAGAGATTATGAGAGGGCTGGTTACTACTCTCAATTATTATCGGTATGAGAAACCAACTCTAAAGCTTGCCAGGGCCCTATCTTTGAACAAGAAAGAAAAGGAAATCTTTTTTAAAGACTTAAGAAGACAGCCAAACTTAGCCGAAATTATTTGCTACTGAGGGAATATTCAAGGCAGTCAAAATTGAAACTGACGAGCAGTTGATCCATGTTTCTAGGTATATCCACCTTAATCCAATTGCCTCTTTGGTTATTAAAGACGAAGAGCTAGATAACTATCCTTGGTCTTCTTTTCCTGAATACTTAAGGCCCAAAAGTGAAATAATTTGTAAACAAAAGGTTATTCTTGATTTTTTCCCCTCTCGAATGGCTTATCGTAAATTTGTGTACAACCAAATAGATTATGCTAAAAGACTGGAGGAAATAAAGCACCTTATTCTTGAAAAGCATTAGGTGTCAACCTGTTCCACCTGGAAGGTGGAAAGGTAACTGGAAGGTGGAAAGGTAATGGAAAAAAGGAAAAGAGCTGTTCTTCGAAGAAAATATTTCGGGGGTATGCTAGAGTGTCATCCCAGTGGCAATATCCCGCGTATATACGCTCGTAAGTATGTCCGTATATTTGTGATTGGAGAATGAGATGAGTAGGGGTCACGTTAGCTTCGACGACAACGAGTTGCTTTGGCCACATAATATCCTTCGACAAAGCTTCGACGATGAGTTCAGCCGAATCGCTCAGGATAAACGCGGCACTCGTTGTTTCTATATAAGCGGCCTTACCGCTAAAAAAACATCGGTGGCGGCCCGTGGTTACGGGGTGAATTGAGGGGGAATGAAGTTCGTATGGTTGGTGCCACAATATCAGTCAAGCTGAGCTTGATGGTGCGTGGTTTACCATGTACTCAATGTGGTACCTATCGCTCATGATTTCTAAGCTCTTCGCTTGAGGTAGAGCACTAAGGAATCATGGGCGGCCCGTAGTGCCTGCCGTGAACCGAAACGTAGTTTCTGGTTCATGGGACTAAGTTGGAACCAATATAGTGATGGAAGAGGTGTTTGTTATGGCTAAAAGTCCTAACTAGCTCCCCCGCTACTAAAAACAAACACCCCTCCGGTAGCAGTTAGTGGGCGTATCCTAAAAGTAAGCATCTTATGTTGTGCTACTTTCTCAAAACCAAGATCCTCAAGCTCCTTCTCATTCCAAATGTAGTGATGAACTTGGTATTGGTTACCTAAATGCGCCTTCTGAGCAAGTTTTGTTACTGGTGTAGAAACAATTACTTTTTTTCTATTTAGAGGAAGTATCTTTTTTAGCATGTTATAACCTTCCTTGTAGGGTAAATGTTCTAAGACATCAATAAGCATAATAATGTCAAATTTAATAGTATTTTCGTTTAAAAATATCTCTATCTCCTGTACTTCCACTCGATCGTAGTATCCCCATTGACTGTTTTCATAGTCTTTCCAAACTTCAACCCCTATCAAAGGGTTGATTTTACCGTTAAACCTTTGCTTAAGGAGTTTACCAAAGTTGCCACCACCAATCCCAAGATCCAGCACAGATACATCAGTATTATTACTTACAATTTTGGCTATTTCAGCCAAGATTGGCTCTCTATTACCAATGTTACTGTGACCCAAAAGCAACCTTTGCCCAATAATTGTTTCTTTTAAAAAAGTGCATAACGACATTATTAAGTTACTTAAGCAATATATTGACCGTAAGATTTAACCGTTAATTTTCCCGGGTTTTTTGCTTTGAGCGACTGAACAAACAGCTTTGCCGATTGCAAATTGGTAAAAAGCGGAATGCCGAAATCAACGGTACTGCGGCGGATCTGATAATCATCATCGATTAATTTTGTCGAAACAAAATCAGTATCGGTAATGTTAATCACCAAGTCAATCTTTTTCTCCGATAAAAAGGTGTCTATGTTTGGCTCACGCTTTTCATAAATTTTATATAGCTTCGCCGCCTTGATCTCGTTTCTGTTTAAAAACGCGCAAGTATGGTGAGTGGCATAAATCTTCAGATTCATTTGCGAAAGAACCATCGCTTCATCCAAAAATTTTATTTTATTTTCATCCCCCCCCAAACTGATTAAAACCGTATTTTGAGGCATTTGTTGATCAGTAGCGATAACCGCTTTCAGATAAGCTTCCTCTACGTCATCTCCCAGACAAGCAACCTCTCCGGTGGAAGCCATCTCTACCCTTAAAACCGGATCAACATCCTTAAGGCGGGAAAAGGAAAACTGCGGAACCTTGACACCCACATAATCCAAATCAAGGATCTGATTCTCGACTTTTAATTTCTTATTCAACATTGCCAGCGTCGCCAGTTCAATGAAATTTTTGTCTGCCATTTTTGAAACAAAAGGGAAGGTTCTTGAAGCTCGTAAATTACACTCGATCACTTTAATTTGGTTGTCTTTGGCAAGAAATTGAATATTAGCCGGTCCGGTAATCATTAAATTTTCTGCAATTTGACGGCAAGCATTTTTGATTCTCCGGATTGTTTCGATATACAATTTCTGCGGCGGAAAGACAATACTGGCATCGCCGGAATGAACACCGGCATTCTCAATATGTTCACTAATAGCGCAAAGAACAATTTTTCCTTTTTTGGCCACAATATCCGCTTCGATTTCCTTCGCATTTTGGATAAATTTACTGATAACCACTTTTATCTTTTGATGATCCAAAACATTAAGGTACCTATTTAGCTCTTTTTTAGTATAAACAACGCTCATTGACTTGCCCGACAACACATAAGAAGGTCTAACAATTACCGGAAAACCGATTTTTTGCGCAAATTCAAGAGCTTGTTTCTTGCTGGACAACTGCTCCCAAACCGGCTGATCTACTCCGATTTTTTCCAATAACTGGGAAAATTTCTCCCTATCTTCAGCCTTGTCAATATTATCCGCGCTAGTCCCTAAAATTTTTACTTTTTCTTGAACTAAAGACAAAGCCAAATTGTTGGGTATCTGACCGCCAACCGAGAGAATAATTCCAAACGGTTTTTCTTTTCCGTAAATATCCAAAACTCTTTCCAGAGATAACTCTTCAAAATAAAGTTTATCGGTGATATCGTAATCAGTAGAAACCGTTTCCGGGTTGCAATTAATCAATATTGTTTTATATTTATTTTTTCTCAACGCCAAAACAGTATTTACCGCGCACCAATCAAATTCAACAGAAGAGCCAATACAATAAGGCCCGGAGGCCAATACTATCACTTGTTTTTGTTGATTAAAATTTATATCATTCTTGCTTCCCTGGTAGGTTAGATATAAATAATTTGTCTTAGCAGGATATTCCGCCGCCAAAGTATCAATTTGCTTAACTACCGGAACAACCAAGCGCTTTTTCCTGTAACTAGCAATTTTTTTTCTATCCGTCTTAAAAATTCCGGCAATTTGGTTATCTGAAAAACCGAGCTGTTTAGCCTGGTAAACAGATTCTTTGGTATATTTTTTTTGCTTAGTTAAAAATTGATAATAATCAGTTATTTTTTTCATCTCGGCAATAAACCAGCTGTCAATTTTGGTAATTTCGGAAATTCTTTTTACCGAAACACCTTTCAATAAAGCAGAAGCAATTTGGAATATTCGTTTTGAATTTGGAGTTTTAATTATTTTCTTAAGTTGGGCAGACGGCAAATCAAAACCATCAATTAATCCCTCGTGACCCTGGTTTAACATCCGAAGCGCTTTCTGCAGTACTTCCGGGAAATTCCGGCCGATCGCCATAACTTCGCCGACGCTTTGCATTTCAGTACTGATCGTCTGATATGGAAGACCAAATTTCTCAAAATCCCAGCGGGGAACTTTAATTGCCAAATAATCAAGCGCTGGTTCAAAAAAAGCCGAAGTGGTCTTGGTTACAGAATTTTTAAGTTCATCAAGAGAATATCCTATGCTCAACTTTGCGGCGATAAAAGCTAGCGGATATCCGGTCACTTTTGAGGCCAAAGCCGACGACCGGGACAGCCTGGCATTCACTTCAATTATCCGGTAATCTCCGGTCCGGGGATGAAGAGCAAACTGGATATTGCATTCGCCAATTATTTTAAAATGCCGGATTGTCTCAATTGATATTTGACGTAAATTAAAATATTCTTGATTGCTTAGCGTCTGCGACGGAGAAACAACGATACTCTCACCGGTATGAACGCCCATCGGGTCAATATTTTCCATATTACAAACAGCAAGGCAATTATCACGGCAATCACGGACAACTTCATATTCAATCTCTTTCCATCCGTAAAGATATTCTTCGATTAAAACCTCAGGCGCCAAAGCCAATGCCCTTTTAACCACCTTTTTTAATTGGCTTTTATTTTCAACCACGCTTGACCCCTGGCCTCCCAAAGAAAATCCCGCCCGGCAAACCACAGGGTACCCGATTCTTTCTCCGGCCAAAAGCGTTTCTTCAAGAGTCCTTGCCGAAAAACCTTTAGGGATGTTTAAACCGATATTTTTTAGATTCTGGGCAAATAATTGGCGGCTTTCTGTTTTTTCGATCGCTTCGATTGGGGTTCCCAAAACAGAAACCCGATACTTTTTTAGTACTCCTGATTTTGTTAAGGCGATTCCGCAATTTAGAGCTGTCTGACCACCAAAACTTAATAAGATTCCATCCGGTCTTTCTTTTTCAATTATTTTTTCTAAAAATTCGGGGTTGACCGGTAAAAAATAAACACTATCGGCAAACCCCTTGGAAGTTTGAATTGTAGCAATATTCGGATTAACCAAGACCGTTCTGATTTTTTCTTCTTTTAAGGCCTTAATTGCCTGGGATCCGGAATAATCAAATTCTCCCGCCTGACCGATTTTTAAAGCTCCTGAACCCAAAATTAAAACCTTTTTTGGCAAATTTTTTTTCATTTAAGCTTTCATGGCCGAAGCCGATTAATTTTTAAATTGTCAACAAATTCATCAAAAATCCAACCGGTATCTGTCGGACCGGGACAACCCTCCGGATGAAATTGAACTCCCATCATCTTACCGTCACTTGAAATCACTCCTTCACATGTTCCATCGTTTAAATTAATAAACCACTCCTTGAAACTGCTTGGCAGAGATTTCGGATTTACGGCAAAGCCGTGATTTTGTGAAGTAATAAAGCACTTATTACTATTTAAATCTTTAACCGGCTGGTTTAACGATCGATGTCCAAATTTTAATTTATAAGTATCCGCCCCTGCTGCTAAAGATAAAATTTGGCTGCCAAAACAAATTCCCAAGACCGGAGTTTTATTCTTTATCGCTTTTCGGACAATGGCGATTGTTTTTTTAACTACCTTTGGATCGCCGGGACCATTAGAAATCACCATCCCGTCAAAAGAAAGTTTTCCGAACGGATCAAAATCCCAAGGAGTTAGCCACACAGTCAAGCCGCGTTTCAGAAGATTTTCTAAAATTGCCCTTTTATAACCGCAGTCAAGCAAACAGACGGTTTTTTTGCTTCCGTTTTTTCTAAATATTTTCGGCTTACTAACACTAACTTTAGCAACAAGGTTTTCTTTATTAGGATCATAAAAATCAATTTTATTTTTATCTAAGATAATTTTTCCCAACATTGTTCCCTTAGACCGAAGAAGTTGAGTTAGAGCGCGGGTGTCAATTCCTTCAATTGCCGGCACCTTATTTTCCTTAAGCCAGGAAGAGAGTGTTTTAACATTCTGATAATGAGAAGGGTTTTCGCAGTTTACCGTTACTGCCAACCCGCTGATTTGCATTTTTCCTGACTGGAAATTCGTTTTATCCGGTACGCCGTAATTGCCAATTAAAGGATATGTCATCACTAAAATTTGGCCAAAATAAGAAGGATCGGTAAAAGCTTCCGGATAACCGGTCATGGCCGTGGTAAAAACTACTTCTCCGGCCGTTTCAATTTCAGCCCCAAAGGATTTTCCGATAAAAACTGCGCCGTCTTCTAAAACCAGTTTTGCTTCCATATATCAGCTCACCTCAAAAAAATTTGCGAACCATACTTTACCCTTGAATAGCGCTAAAATCAGTATGGAGCCCCACGGGTATCTCGTCCTTCCGTAGCTGTCCGCCGCCAAAGGCTAAGGACAGCGAAGGAGGAAAACCTACAGTACCAATCCAAACGCCCCGTTGGGGCGAAAATACTGTACCAGAAAACCAATTCATCCATGGGCTAATCCCAAAAGGACCATGGCCTGCCTGCCGGTTTACCCGCCGGTAGGAGGGCAGGCAGGTTTTCTTGGTTCACTACAGATTTCGCGCTTGTTGTCATTGTGAGCGAATGCGAAGCAATCTCGTTTTTAGATTGCTTCGTCCCCCGATATATCATCGGGGTCCTCGCAATGACAATTAGACTAATCAACGTCAACTGCGAAACTTGTGTTCACGTATAAATCCTAAACATTCGAAATAGTATAAACTTAAAATTGACAAAAAAAATCCCCCTTCCGGGGGGTTTTTAATGATATTACAACCCGAATTTTCATAGTGTCTCTGGGATATGATAGAAGACTCGATAGATTTTTGTCAAGAATGGATTTATTGAAATCAAACATTAAAATTATTCAACCTACCTTAGGCCAAATTTAGTTGAATAGTGAATAG
Organism: Patescibacteria group bacterium; assembly: GCA_018830585.1. Taxonomy (GTDB): domain Bacteria; phylum Patescibacteriota; class Microgenomatia; order UBA12405; family JAHJSD01; genus JAHJSD01. Next base: position 11,614 of record JAHJSD010000067.1, on the reverse strand, counting down.
GGACGGGGGTAGGTTTATCGATGGATACGGTATTAAGTTATTAGATCTTTTTACACTGAGCGGAATTAAATTTTTGAGCGCCAATAATTTCTATCCGGACCATAAAAAGATATTAGACCGCTTCTTGTATCTTCACTAATAACCTGCCCCGTTCTTAAGTAAGCTGACTTAAGGTAAAATATAAACATGGTAGATAGACGGAGCTCAAAGGCCTACTGGGGAAAAGTGGCAAAGCCCTATGATAAGTTGGTTGGTGAAACGGGAGATAAAGCTCACAGCTTGGTTATCAACCCGATAGTATTAGATTTTCTTGGCGACTTGAAAGGGAAAGTTGTATTGGACGCAGGTTGCGGAAATGGTTATTGGTCACGAAAACTAGCGCAAAGGGCCAAAAAAGTTGTTGGCATCGACTTCACTGAAGAGCTAATCAAGATAGCAGATTCTAAACCCTTCGGTCATAACCTCGAATTCAGACAAGGAAACTTAAAGGAACTAAGGTGTCCCAACAGCGAGTTTGATGTTGTATTGTGCAATATGGTTTTAATGGATATGGATGATTTAGATAAAGTTATTGGGGAGCTGTCAAGAGTATTGAAACCCAATGGTGTGTTGGTTGCTAGTATTACCCATCCATGTTTTGAAAACCCACCAAATACCACTACCGTGGAAGACAAAAAAGGTCGAAAAGTTGGTAGATTGGTAAAACACTACTTTAAGACAGGGGTAGTAGTAGATGCAAAACAAAGCTGGGACGATAAGCACGAGTATCAACATTATCACTACACAATATCTAACTACCTTAATGCTTTTTCAAAGCATAACTTATATGTGGATTTGGCCTCAGAACCAAATTGGGTGGAAATGACAGGTGAAGGAGATCATAGTCATACTCCTTACTTTTTGATCTGGAAACTTAAAAAATTAACGGTTTAATGCTCTATTTACTTCCTTATTTATCGATAGACAAAAACTGCCGACGTTTCCTGCACCTGTTTCATCGTAAACTCCGGATATTTCAGCTCGGAAGTCCGGTCAATTTTCCGATAACCCCTTCGACTCGCTCAGGCCTTCGGCTCTGAGGCTCAGACTCAAAGAGATGGTGAGCCTGTCGAACCATTCAACCTGGATTGGATTCTGAAAAGCTTTGACAATACTTGATATACTATAGCAATCGCAAATCAAACTTTCAGTGTTTCAGGCTTAAAAATGTGGTAAATTTGTTTTGCGGGCGCTATATTAGTCAGATCAACACTAGGATTACGGGGCCGGAATTGACGCCAACAACTGGTTTTACCCTGTTTAGATTTTAATCTATGGAAAAACCGATTTTCTGGATAATTTTTGTTTTACTTCTCGTTTTAATTGGACTATGCGTTTTAAGCCGTTTGCCCAAATTTCAAAAAGGGAATAAAGTAGCGATGTCAACCCCTCAAGCTCCACATAAAAATATTATCGATCTTCCCCAACCAGAACTAAAAGGCAAGATGAGCTTGGAGGAGGTAATTTTCAAAAGAAGATCAAGAAGAGAATATACTCAGGAAAGTTTAACTTTGGCGCAGGTTTCTCAAATACTTTGGAGCGGCCAGGGAATTACTGACGAAAAAACCGGCTTTCGTTCCTCTCCTTCGGCTGGAGCTTTGTATCCATTAGATATTTACCTGGTGGTGGGAAGAAACGGGGTTGAAGATTTGCCTGAAGGAGTTTATCACTTTCTTCCCCAAGGGCAGAAGCTTGAAAAAATATCAACCGAAGATCTTCGCGAGTCGCTGACGAAAGCTTCATTAAACCAAAGTTTTATTGCCCAAGCACCAATGGTTTTGGTTATCACGGGTGAATATGAAAGAACGATGGTCAAATATGGAGAACGAGGCAGGCAATACGTTCATCAGGAGGCGGGTCATACCGCCCAAAATATCTACCTCCAGGTCGAGAGCTTGGGCCTAGGAACAGTGACAATTGGAGCATTTAACGAGGAAGAGATTATAAACATTTTAGATCTTCCATCAACCCACCACCCTTTATACGTCATGCCGGTAGGGCAGGTGGAGTAATAGAATAAACAAGTTTGTTTCTGTCGAAAAGGAAGGTTTTTAGTTTTCTATGCTGGTACAGGTAGTTGGCAAAATCTTCCGTTGGCTACCTCCACAATTTGACAAGCCGGTTGTATATTGGTTAGGCTTTTAGCAATTTCTATCTGGATTTTGAGTTTAGACAGCGCCTCCCGATTGAAGATATGGATACAGTGTTGGTGGCGGGGTGGCAAGCTGAATTTGTCTTAATCTAACCAAATTATTCATGCACCCGGAATTTACTAGACATTTACCAAGTATGAGTGAATTAACCGAGAGATTAGTTGATGAAATGGTTAAAGCGCATACGAATAAATAGATAAACGTGTATTCTAAAACCAAGTGCAACCGTTAAAATGACTTTATGATCTATGTTTTCAGTCCTCCTAATCACCACAGCGTTCTTCGTTTAAAAACTCTATTAATTAAACATGACCCTGCGTTCTTGCTGAAGAAATTCACCGGTCGCAGTATTTACTTAAAAGAGTTCAAAATAGTGAATCAAAAACTTGGCAAAAGTGCTTCTTGGTTAAAGGGAGATGGAACTGGAGTAGACTTTTCTCAAGGGCTTGATTATGTTTGGTTGAGTGTTTGCCATGAGATGGCACACATTTTTCTGTGGAGTCCACCGAAATGGAGTGAGAACAAAAAAATCAAAAGGTTGTTGAAACGAAACAAAAATTATAATCCCAACGATTATTACTATCACCAATATGGTTATCATTTCGATTACGCAGTCGAACAAACTTTGGCTTTTTTGTTGCAAGCCGCTTGTGAGAACAGAATTGGATTTCTTCGGTCACTAGATTGGGAGAATTGGGAACATACTTTTAAACTCAACGGTGTTTTAGAACTTGCTATGTTTTTTTGGGAACCATGGGTGAAGTATTTAAAAGAGCTAAAACCAAGTTCCAAGATTGATAACTTTATTTTAAGTACTTTAGAGAGTTTTACCACTAACCAGGAAAACATTTTCTCGAATTTGGCTTAATCCACGCCACAAAAATAAGTTCGAAAACTGTCCTCCTCCGACTTCACTCAGGACAAGCCTACCCACAGTACCATAACCCCAGTACCATTCGATACGGGGCACGCGGTACATGGCAAACATTGTTCGAGCCAGATAAGACATTTAGTCCTTTATTTCCGATGTGCAAAGGGTAAACCATATCGGGTATGGTAGACTAAGAATTTTTATACGTGAACCAAGAAAACCTGCCTGCCCCGTACCGTCTGGTGCAGGGCCTGCCGGCAGGCAGGCCACGGGTGTATCCTCCTTCGCTGTCCTTAGCCTTTGGTCGCACGTCGCTGAAGCTTTGGCAGACGGCGCGCAGCGGACAGCTTCCCACCTCGTCCTTCGGACTTCTAAGGACAAGGCCGGAAGGACGAGGTACCCGCGGGGCTTCATTTAAGGTTTTATAAAATTGCCCACTTCCGGTATTATCTAGTACAATATAATAAAATCTTAAGAAAATAGAAGAAATCGAGAGGAGGTGAAAAATGAAGAAGATATTGATAATAACTTTCTCCGTTTTACTGGTTTTGGTGTTTTTGCCTGTTGTTGCTCTTGCTCAAGGCCGAAGCAATCAGGCGCAAAGTCAAAATCAAGTTCAGACTCAAAATCAGGGTGAAGACCAGCAGCTACAGGTTGCCACCCAAGAACAAGAGAGTTTACCGGAAGGGCAGGATGAAGAAAATGAAGGTCAAGCTAAAGGACAACCAAAATCAGTTAGTCCTAGAAGCGAGACCGCCAGAGAACATATAAGCGTGGTAGCCCAGACGGTTGAGGAACTGCTAACTACCCAAGGAGCCAAAGGCGGCATTGGCCAGCAAGTAAGTGAGGTGGCCAAGGAGCAACAACAAGCGCAGCAAGAGATTGAAGGAGAGCTGGATAAACTAGAAGCGAGGCGGGGTTGGACGAGGAAGTTGTTTGGTCCGGACTACAAGGCGATTAAGAACCTCAATCAGCAAATGAAGAGAAATAGACCGAGGATAAGACAGCTTGAACAGTTGCAAACCCAGGTGACAAATCAAACTGACCAAGCACAAATCCAAGAAGCAGTTCAGGCCCTAATTGGACAAAACACGGCTTTAGAGGAGCAGATTCGGGCAGAGGAGCAAGTAGGTAGTCTATTAGGTTGGTTGTTTAAGCTATTTACTAAATAGAAAGTTGTTGTTTGAAAGGAGGTGAGAAGAAATATGAAGAAATTAACAATTCTTTTGTTAGGGATATTTGTTGTTATTGCTTCAGTTGTTGTTTTATGGACAAAAAATCAGGTTTCTGCTGAAGGAAAAAATGAGTTTGTCAAAGGTGAAGTTCTGGTTAGGTTCAAAGAGGGTGTAACTTCAAATGAAGCTGGTAGAGTCCATAAACGTATAGGAGGACAAGTAAAAGAGGTAATTCCAGGTATCAATGTTCAGGTGGTAGCAGTTAAACGAGGGGTAGGCGAAGCGGTCTCAGCCTATGCAAGAGAAGGCCTAGTTGAATACGCCGAACCCAATTATATTGCCTATGCTTTAGAAGACCCTAGCGATGAGTATTTTATCAAACAGTGGGGACTGGACAATGATGGACAGGAGTATAAAGACGGTGAGTTTGGTTCAGTTGATGCGGATATTGATGCCCCTGAAGCATGGGACGTTACTCTTGGTAGCCTAGGTATAAAAATCGCAGTTCTTGATACGGGAATTGACCAAAACCATCCGGATTTAGATAATAAGTTAATTGATAACATTAACTTTACCACCACCACCAGTAATACAGTTGATGACTTGTATGGACATGGAACACATGTTGCCGGTATTGCAGCGGCAGAGACAAATAATGTTCAAGGTGTAGCCGGAGTTGGTTATAATTCCTCTTTGTTGAATGTTAAGGTTCTAGACGACAATGCCAGTGGATATTATTCTTGGATAGCCAACGGCATGATTTGGGCAGCGAACAACGGAGCTAAAGTTATCAATATGAGCCTTGGCGCTGGCAGGAAATCGGCGACCTTAGAAGATGCCGTTAACTATGCTTGGAGTAGGGATGTGGTTTTAGTTGCAGCAGCTGGAAACAGTAACAATCCCAGCCGTACTTATCCGGCATATTACGAAAACGTCATTGCAGTAGCTGCAACAGATAGCAACGACGCTAAAGCATCTTTTTCAAGCTATGGCAGTTGGGTAGATGTGGCCGCCCCTGGCGTTAATATTTACAGTACTTTCCCCAACCATCCTTACAGTATCAAAAAAAGTTTGAACTATGACTTTGGTAGCGGTACATCAATGTCCACGCCTCATGTAGCTGGAATAGCCGCTTTGGTGTGGGCAAGGGAGTCGGGCTTAAGCAATCAAGAAGTAAGGAACAGGATTGAGCAGACAGCAGATATGATTCCAGGAACAGGGAGTTATTGGATTTGGGGGCGGGTTAATGCTTGTAATGCCGTTGGCGGTAATTGTTCAGGAGTGGTGCCTACTCCAACGCCTACGCCGACACCAGAGCCAAGTCCGAAACCGTCACCAACTCCTCAACCAGACGCGTGTTACAATTACTGCCTTAAGAGGGTTTGTGATAACGTGTGCCATCCGGTAAAAGATTTACCCGGTTGTCCTGATTGTCTGTAAGAAGTTGTGGTTATTAAAAGAATAATAAGCATTTTAGGATGCGGGGTTTTGGCTTGGTCGAACTTGTAACCTTTTAATTTCCTCCCATCTTACCTTAATCAATTCAGTTTGAATTATATCTTCAAACGCTTTTATTATCTTAGAAATAATAGTTTTCTAATAATCTCCACAGTACAATCCTGTACCTGGCAAGCAGGACTGGGAAGCCAGATAAGACGGGTTTAGTCGTTTATTTCCGATGTACAATGAGAAAACCAGGTTGGGCATGGAAGCCTATAGCCCTTTTGGCAAAATTGAAAAAGGCAAAATCCCCGATAAGCTTTATTGCTGCTAAAGTCTTAGTTTTCGATTGATGCCTCCCTTCTTTGGGAAACACAAAAAAAATCACAAATTGAAGCTCCGAGAGCTACCTTGTCCTTCCGTAGCCCTGCCTGCCGGTTTACCCGCCGGCAGGAGGGCAGGCAGGTTTTGGCGAAGGCGGAATAGGCCTCGGATCCCGAAGGGACCCCTTCGGGGTTTTCGCGAAGGCGGACTAAATATCCTAAAAACCAATCAGGTGTAAAATACTCTTAAAGGAATAAATATAGTAAAATAAATTGGTCTTGCCCTAAATCTAATGACTCCAGAAAGAGTAAACGCTTTTTTTAATCAAAGGGCTGGTCCGGGAATAGGCGAGAGGCAAAAAGAGCGATTAACCAGGGTTTTTGAAAAAAATGACTGGGTTCTTACAATTGGAGAGATTCCAGAGATAGAGAAGATTATTAAACAACTTCAAGAAGAGAGTATTTTGGTCGTTGGTGGCGGTGATGGTACCCTATCTAAAGCTTCAGTAGAATTAGCCGGGAGCGGCAGAAAAAATCCCTTTTTACCAATTGGCCTCAGCGGCAATTCTTTGGCTGAAAATAATTGGGGGGTAAAAAGATTTTCTGCCACAAATCTAGAAGCGATTATCAAACATATTAAAAATCAACTCCAACAAGAAACTTTGGGATCAAGAACAGTAAGACTGGGAAAACTTCAAGTTGGCCAGTGGCAGACTCATTTTGCTTGGGGGCTAAGTACTGGTGGTGCTGCCAAAGTAATGGAAAGAGATGAACAGCTTAGAACAACAGAAGCTCTTAAAAGAAAAAGATTAGCCGGAGCAACACCCACGGGTGACTTGCCTTACCTTTTATCCTTGCTTGATTTAAGGACTAGAGATGAAAAGCGATTACATTCCTCCTTTTTACGGGACATTACTCTTAAATCAGAAGAAAAAAAGATAGAAATTCCTTATCCGTATGTTAGTCTCCTGGCAATCACTCTTTACCATTTTTATGGGGGAGTTAAACTTCCTCATACTCGAGAAACTGAAAAAGAAGAACCACTTCTTCATCTTTTATTAATGGGTGGGGATAATCCTAGTCAGGCTCTGAGCAGAACCTTGCTCGCTTATGGCTTGGCGCGGTTTAATTTGCTTGATCAAGTACCCTCACTGGCCCCTAAAACAGTATCGGCAGAACAATTTTCTCTAGAATCCGGTGAACCCTTATCCTTAGAAATTGACGGCACGCCGGTTATCTCTGGAATATTTACCCGAGCTCCAAAGGAGATTTACGGTCTTATCGCCCAGCTTGGACAAGAGATTAGAATTGTGAGCAGGTAATTCCTTGCTGATATAATCAACTGGTTTCAAAACTCTTTACGTCATTGCGAGGAGTGTTAACGACGCGGCAATCTATCTTTAAAAACAAGATCGCCACACTCGCTTCACTCGTTCGCGATGACTTTTGAAACAGGTTCAATGAAAGCTTATTACTCCACTGAATTTAACCAATAATTTTTCCCGCAGGTGTCAACTTAACAGGGACAGGGCTCAACATATTGTATTTAACGGGAAAAGGTATTGAAGCTCCGAGGGCTAACCCCAAAGGGGTCCCTTCGGGACAGCCCTCGGATTCTTACTTTATATTACAAACATAGTTGTCATCAAGAGCTGAAATCCCTGCCTGCCGGTTTACCTGTCTGCCGACAGGCAGGCCCGCCGGCAGGAGGGCAGGCAGGCTTGGCGAAGGAGGAATAGGCCTCGGATCCCAAAGGGATCCCTTTGGGATTTTCGCGAAGGCGGATTAGCATGTCTTTGTGACAAGGTTAGCCCGCATCGACTTTCCGAATGGGTTCTTTGATGTTTTCAACCGGGGATTAAACAAGCAGAAGAAATTTTAGGAACGAATAAATACAAAATGGCGCAATACAAAAAGATGTAGCTGTTTTTTACGAAGTTTACGGCAATACCCATCCCCGTCCCTATTTATTATTTTATCTATTTACTATTTACCTCTAAACCCAGTCTACTCTTGATTTTTAGCGGATGAGATTTGAAAGTTTGAGCCTTTTTCTACAGCTCTTTCGGCAATCTTAGTCAAATTTGAATTTGTTTGTGAAAGAAGCTGACTTAGTCTTTGATTCTCGTTTTTTAATTCGGAAATAGTCTTTGTTAAGGACTCCACCTTTTGACTTAAAAGCTCTTGGATGGATTGCGCTTTTTGTTTTGCTAACTCTTTTTCATGTTCAAACTCCTTAGTTAATTCTATTGTCTCGGCGTCAGCCGCTTCTTTGGCCGTTTTTTCCAGCCTTGCCTCAAATGTTTTTGCTTGATTTCTAAGATCGGTAAGTTCAGCTTCTTGCTCGCCTAATTTTGCTTTTCTTTCTTCCAATTCCGCCAAAACTTTTTTACTGTATTCAGAAAGTTCTTCCTCCTGACGTTTTTTAAGCTTTTCAAATTCATAATCATATTCCTCTTTTTCTCTTTTTTGGGCTTTTTTAGCTTCCTCTTCTTCGTCTTTCATAAGCTTCTCTACTGATTTTTTAGATTCTGCCAAATCAGCAAGAACTAACGACGCTTTTTTGAATTCGGATTCAATAGTTTCTATTTCTTTTTGTAAGGTTGTATGGAGATTATTTACTCTTTCTAGCCACCCTTTGGTGAGCGTTAATGTTTGCTCGTTTATTTTTTCCGAAACTTTTTCAGCGCCTTGTTTTTCTATGTTTTCGATGAGTTCTTTATAGGCCCGCCAAATATCGGATTTTGGACTTTTGTAAGTTACTTTGGCAACGGCAGAATCTTTTTTGACTTTTGTCATTTGACCGAAGTTTATCATTCTTAAGCTAAAATTGCAATTTTATCTATCTGGCGTCGAAAAAATTAAAAACAATCTGGCAATCTTCAACTCATCATAAGAATAATCTTCTCCCAAAATTTCTTTAACCGGTGACAGTTTTTTCCCTCCCGATTTTTCAAAAGCGGCTTTAATTATTTTAAATTTTTCTTCTTTTGGCTTAATTCTGGCCAAATTAATCTTTTCTCCCGCCTGCACCAGTTTCTCTAAATGATTAATGATTGTTCCTTTAGTATCGCCTCGTTTTTCAACAATCTCCTCAATATTCAAACCTTTCTTCCAAAGCCGTTTCGTTTCTTCATAAGTGGATGGTGCTGGCCGCTTCTTATAATTATTTATAGCTTGCAAAAACTCCTGCCCATATCTTTTTTGTTTTTCTTCTCCGACACCGGTGATTTTTAAAAACTCTGCCCCTGTTTTGGGTTTGAGTTTTGCCATTTGCTTAAGCGAGACATCATTAAAAACGATATAGGGAGGCACCCTGGTTCTGTCGGCGATAACTTTTCTTAGCCTCCTTAGTTTTTCGAACAATTTATCAGTTTGATAATCCGCAGTTTTTGACTCTTTTGCCTTTGGCAGTTTGATGACCTGTCTTTTTTTTAAAGCTTCCCTGCCTCTTTTACCAATGCTTAATGTTGGATATCTGCCTTGGTCCTTAATCACCAATCCCTTGCCAACCAAGTACCTGATTATTTCCATTATCTCTGGTGCGCTTTTCTCCCTTTCAATGCCATAGACCGACAGTTTGTCGTGTTTCCAGCTTTTGATTTTTTTATTTTGTGATCCCCTTAAAACTTCTGCTATATGCTTCCCTCCAAATCTTTCTCCTGTTTTAATTATGGCAGACATTATTTTTTGGCTGATAACGGTCGCCTCTACTTCCTCTCTACTGGTCAAGCAGTTATCACATCCGTTGCAGCTGATCGCATTTTCGCCAAAATAATTGAGCAGGTACTCTCGCCGACAGCCAATCAGTTCGCAGTATTCCACCACTTCTCTTAGCTTTCTTTCGCTGCTTTGCCGCACCACCTTATTTGTTATTTGATCAATGAAAAACTGGTGTTTTTTGGTGTCGCCAAAAGAATAAAACAAGACACACTCGCTTTGAAGCCCGTCTCTGCCTGCCCGCCCTGTTTCCTGATAATATCCTTCCATCGACTTGGGCAAGCTATAATGGACTAACAGCCTGACATCCGGTTTATCGATACCCATACCAAAAGCAATGGTAGCCACTATTATTTGAACTTCGTCTCTAATAAATTTTTCCTGCACTTTCTTGCGCATTTCACTATCCAACCCGGCGTGGTAAGCTTTTGCCTGATACCCCTCACTATCTAACCTGGCGGCAATATTTTCCGTTTCCTTTCTGGAAAAGCAGTAGATGATCACCGAATCATTTTTATGTTTCTCAACTATCACCAGTAAGTTTTCCCATGCTTGTCTTTTGGGCCGGACTTTATAAATCAGATTTGGCCGATTGAAACTGGAGATAAATATTTTAGGCTTGTTTAATTTTAATCTTTCGATAATATCCTGCTTTACTCTTTCTGTTGCTGTAGCCGTTAATGCCAAAATTGGAGCAGCAGGGAAATTTTCCCGTAAAATTTTTAAGTTTCTGTAATCCGGTCTAAAATCATGCCCCCATTCAGAAATGCAATGGGCTTCGTCCACAGCAATTAAACCCAGATTAATTTTTTTCAAAAAATCAATAAATGGTGGCAGTACCAATCTTTCCGGCGCCACATACAAGATCTTTATCAGGCCATTTTCTGCCGCTTGTTGAATTTTGTTAATTTCTAAGAACGATAAAGAACTATTGATAAACTCCGCCCTTACGCCGTTATTTTTTAACCCATCAACCTGGTCTTTCATTAAGGCAATTAAGGGCGACACCACCAGCGTTACTCCCGGCCTGATTAGGGCCGGCAGTTGATAGCAAAGCGATTTGCCTCCACCTGTCGGCATCAGCACCAGCCCGTCCCTCTTTTCCAACACCCATCTTATTACTTCCTCCTGCCCCGGCAAAAAACTTTCATAGCCGAAGTATTTTTTCAGCATCCTCCTCATGCTCTCTATTTTTGCCCAAAGAAAACCCGGAGTCAAGAAATGAAACTCCACACCCATAAGGTCGTGGGGTTTCATACCTGCCTTAGTCTGTTTTATGCCCATCTGTCAAGATATTCAGAATCCGGCTCCGTTTATTAAAGCGTTTGTGCTAAACTGAATGTATATGAAAACTAAAATAATTAAAGCAATTTTTAGCAATTTACTTTTTGTGATTGGAGTAGCTTTGATAGTGGTGGGTTTTGTCAGAGGAGTATCGACAGTGGTAAAAAGTGCGGTGTTTGAAAAGTATCCGCTTAACGACTATGAGGAGACAAGATGTCAGATAGAAGCTTCTTCGAGGGCAGTTCCTTTGGAAGGGGCAATTGCCGAACCTTTGAGCGAACAAGAGAAAAAGGAAATAAAAGCAGACTGTTTTAAAAGTTTGGAGCAAGCCCGAAAAGTTAAACAAGTGGACGATATAACTTATTCACTAAGCTTTTTAGTTTCCGGTTTGGCTCTAACCTTGATCTTTAAAAGATTTATCTTCTCAAAAGAAAGAAAAAGTGACTAGATCCTCTATCTAATACTTTTCTCTAAAGAATTAATGAACATAAAACCCATTTCAAAATTCATGTTTAACCTCTAATTAGGATAATTTGAGCTAATAGACATTTCGTGGAGGTTTTTGGGTCTGTTTTGACCGGAAAAAATAAGAAGCGATCACTTTCTTTT
>JAHJSD010000066.1 GCA_018830585.1 Patescibacteria group bacterium | reverse complement strand
TAATCTGAAGACAAAGGTTTTTAGTAAAAAGTCTGAACTGCTCATTTTTGGCGACAAAATCGCTTTCAGACAAAATCTCAACAATAACACCGGTTTTACCGTTAGAATGAGTATAAGTGGCAACATATCCCTGGCTGGTTTCCCGGTTTGCTTTCTTGGCCGCCTTGGCAAAGCCCATCTTCTCGATTTCTTTCTTCGCCTTGGCCAGGTCGCCTCCGGAACGTTCCAAAGCTTTCTTACATTCCATCACCCCGGCCCCGGTTTCCTCTCTCAATTGCTTCACTAACTCAATTATTTTTCTGCTATCCATCTTAGGTATTTAATGCTTAATGTTTAATGTTAAACCTGCCTGCCCTCCTACCGGCGGGCAAGCCGGCAGGCAGGTGATTAAATAAAGCACTCATTCTCCTATCGCTCATCTCTCTTTATAGTGTTTATAGTGTTTAATCTTCAACGGTTAAGAGTCAACATCCCCGGGGTGTCTGCAGATTTCACCCACCCCGGGGGTGAATCTTCATCTTGACCTCAATGTTACGTCAAGAGAAGAATCCCCCTCTCTCTTCGTCATTCTGACCCTGAGGCTTTGTCGAACGGGGAAGAATCCTCGCTTCCCGTCATTCTGACCCGCCCAAAGCTACGCAGTTGCTGGCGGGGAAGAATCCCCCTGTTATAGCAACTTGCCCTCACAAGGGGATCCTTCGTCATCAGAATTCCTCAGGATGACGCTTCATAAAAAATGCTTAATGTTTAATGTTAAACCTGCCTGCCCTCCTACCGGCGGGCAAGCCGGCAGGCAGGTGATTAAATAAAGCGCCTAGCGCTTTATTGCCTTCCCTAACTCGTCAACTAAAAATTGAATACTCTTGGCGGCGTCATCGTTGGCGCAAATCGGATAATCTACCGAATTAGGATCACAGTTGCTGTCAATAATGGCGATAATAGGAATTCCCCTGGTCCGCGCTTCTTTAACTGCCGTTTTTTCCGCTTTAACATCAACGACAAAGATAGCGTCAAAAAGTTTATCCAGCCCGGAGATGCCCCCGACCAATCTTTCCAGTCTGGATATCTCTCCTTTAATTACCGATTGTTCCTTTTTTGGTCTCTTTTTAAATTTACCCTCTTCCCAGTCTTTTTTTAACCTATTTAACTCGTCAATATTGTTTTTCTTAATCTCATCCCAATTGGTAATCGTTCCGCCGATCCATCGGCTGACCACATAAGGCATACCCACTCTTTTTGCTTCTTCCCGAACCACTTCCTTTGCCTGCCGTTTAGTGGCCACAAAAACGATTTTTCCGTCCTTTTTAACCAACTCGGAAAGAAAAGTCTTTGCCTGCGCAAGACAATCCCTGGTCTTGGCCAGATCAAAAATAACAATCCCGTCTCTGACGGTATAAATATAGGGTTTTACCTTTGGATGTGTTTTTGACTTTTTGTGGCCAAAATGGCAACCTGCCTCAAGCAAACCCCTCAGGGAAATTTCCTTAACCGAAGCTTTTTTAGAAGCCGTTTTTACTCTCTTCTCTGTCTTGTCTTTCTTGACCTTCGATTTTACCTTCTCTTCGATCTTCTTATTTTGAACTTTGGATTTTGCTTGCCCCGTTGAATTGCCCGGCAATTCATTCAGGGACTTTTGAATTTTTTTATTCATCCTTTTTAACCTCGCCGGATTAGCGGCGGGTCCCTCCATCCGGCCAACAGATGGAGCCCCCGGGTAAAACCCGTGGCGCCATCCAAACGCCCCAATGGGGCGAACATACTGTACCAGAAAGCCAATTCATCCACGGACGAACTATGGCTTTCTTGGTTCACGTATAAAAATTGTTTTTTTATATAAAGAAACAATCAGGATGAAAGCCGGATGTGCGTAATAATGAAGCGATTATATCACTCCTTTTGAATTTGATCAACATAAAAGATAGCACCCGAAAAGACCCCGGCCACTTCGACTTCCTGATCAATATATTCGCTCAGGTCAATCGAGCGGCTCTGCAAGCTGGAAGTGCCGTTTTCGGCAACCAGGGAATAATGGTTGTCATCGTCGCTTTTAAGCAGCCCTTTCAAAACAAGACCACCGCTTTGTTTCCTTGATTCCTCCAACTTAGTTATTTTGGGAATCTGTTCGGCTCCCCACTTTTTAAAAAAACGGTAACCAAACCAAACGCTTAAACCGAGAACAGTGATAACAAGTAGCTTCATTAATCCTCCTTTTTTTTAAAAAATTGAATCCTCCCCAGATTAAAAAACCAAGGACTCCTTCTTCCAAAGGATACTCGCCCCGTACCGTCTAGTACAGGGCTCGCCACGTACCAAATGGTAATATGGAAACCCCGCACTGTCCCGAGGTAACGTCGGGACTGGTGCTGGGGTAACTGCCAACGGCTAAAAATTAGAAAGATTGGTCGTATTGACCAATCTTTCCGTTATCGACGAGAGCAGCGGCCAATTGGCCAGCTGATCGCCTAACCGTCTTTTCAGCCCCAAAGCGGCGCTAACCCCTTCGGTGGGTTTCCGCCAGCCGCTTCCTGCTACCAAGCTGATTCCCAGCTGAAAGTTGGCCGAATGGGAACTATACCCGGTAGCAACCAGGTCGCCGATTCCGGCAATAGTAAAGGCCGTCTCCTTCCACCCGCCGAAAAACTCGATAATACCGGCCATTTCGGAAACCGCTTTTTGAATCAAAACGCCTTTATAATTATTACCTTTATTCTCCCCCTCGGCCACCCCCAAAACAATTGCGTAAATATTTTTCAAAGGGCCGCACCAGGAAAGACCGATCAAATCGTCAAAAAATTGCAAAGAAAGATTAGTATTTTGAAAAAGGGAAACTGCCTTGTTCACCGTATCTGCGCTGCCGCTGATCAGAGCGGCGGTGTTCTCCCCTCTGGAAAGCTCCCCGGCAATCATCGGGCCGGAGATCAACGCCAAATTGGCGGAAAGTACCTCGCGGGCTATTTCCCAGGCCGTTTCTCCTTCTTCACTCAAACCCTTGCTTAAAATTATCGGCATTGCCGAACGAGGAATCCCCGGCAAAACCTCGGCTACCGCCTGGGTAGGAATAGCCAAAAAAATAATCTCTTTACCGGCGACCGCCTTCTTAAGCGGCCGCCAGTTTTCCACCCTTGTTTCGTCTTTATCCCAAAAGGAAACTTGGTTTTCTAAACTTTTTGCTAAAATTTGGCCTAAAGCTGTTCCCAACTCTCCAGCGCCGACTATCAAAATTCTGTTTTGTTTTTGCATCTTTTGTCACTGTCCGTCAGTGGCTCCATCCCGTCATCCTAATCTCCCCAGGGAGAGAAGGGTCCCGCCTCGTCATCCTGAGAAATTCTGATGACGAAGGATCCCCACCCGCATTGCCTGACGGCTCTCGCCCGCTAACGCCTGAGCGTAGCGATGGCGAGCAGGCAGCGTCTAGCGGGCGCGGCCCTTGGGATCAACAATTTGCCCATTCCGGGGAATCATTCGCCTCCGTTCAGGATGACAAGATAATCAATGAAAAGATCCCTTCACCCTCCTGCGGCACAAGGCCGAATGGTAGACGGGAAAACTCTTCCCCCCGCCACCCGATTATCAAGAGATTTCTTCCAATCTTTCCCGTTTAAACAGCCTGTGTGAAAACGCGGCATCACTTTAGTAAAACACTCTCTACCTTCAAAATCAACTGACTGCGACCGGGTAATTGATTTAGTCCGCTGGTCAACACCTCGGGGGTGAACCGGTAAACCGCCGAAGCGCAGCGGTTAAATGGTTAAATTGCCAAATTGTTAAATTGATCAAATCAACTCCCTCCCCGGACTGACGTCCTTGAGGGTATCAAGTTAGGAAAAATGAATAAATGATCAAATGATCAAACAACCAGACTGCCTCCATGCTATTTTATTCTAAAATGGCATCAGCATTGCCAAGTTCCAAAACCCCTTTCGACTGAAGCGCGGCCAAAATTTTTTTATGGATTTTCCCCCGAGATAAAATCTTGCCTTTTTTATTAAGACAGTCGATTTTAACCCAATGACTGAATCTTTCAGCTAAATAAAGATACATTTTCTCGGCATTTCGCAAATGTTGGTCGCTGGCCTCGTGAAGATCGCGCTTTTTACTACCCCGATAACCGCGGCTTCCTTTTCGGTCAACTAATTTTTGGCCCATCTTAAAAGGAAGATGTAAAAAAATAACCAAGTCTTCTTTGGGCAATTTGTGAACCTTATACTCCATTTCAATCAGCCAATTAAGAAACTCTTTTCTTTTGCCTTTCTCCACCCTGCCGGTTTGATGAGCCATATTGGCCGAAGTGTAGCGGTTGGCAACGACTAAATTGCCTTTTTTAAGCCAATCTTCCAATTCTTCTTTTGCCGTCAGCCGGTCCAAAGCGTAAGTCAAAGAGGCCAAATGGGGATCAACTTGGTTTAACTGCCCGAATTCCCCTTTCAAATAACGGCTAACCACTTTGCCGTGAAAGGAGGAATAATAACGGGGAAAGTCAATAAATTTTACTTTCTCGCCTTTTTTCCTAAGAAATTCGACTAAAAGCTTCGACTGGGTCGCCTTGCCCGACCCGTCGGTACCGTCAATAACAATCAGCTTGCCGTTTCTTTTACCCAAGCGTTTGGTAAATCTCAAAAATTGACGCAGGACAAACCTGATATTATCCCGGCTGAAAGACTCGATAAACAAAAGCTGATCGTCTTTCCATTCGCCCAACTTCTCTTTGGCGATCTCCTGCCAAAACAAACCCAAAACCGGCTTCTTTAAGATTAAAGATTGAGAAGTTAAAAATCCTATTTTAAAATCAGGGTCGCTCAGGTCGGCAATCACTAAGTCCGTTTTTTCCAAAGACCCGATCTCGTTTTGGTAGAAAATTTTCGGAAACAAACTGGGGTTTAAAGAGGGTTTCTTGGGCGGACGGCCAGGATAGGGGTTCAGCAATTTCGTTCCCGAATCTTCCAACGCGCGGACAATCAGCCTTCTTCTTTTCCGGCTTTGTTTATCCTTTTTCTCCGGACTTAGGACTAAAACTTTCATCTATCTCTATTTTACCACCAAAACTGACTATTTTGCCGACTCACATCACTTTTCAAGCCCAGTTTTCCCATTCCTTATCCCTTCCTACGCAAAGTCGGGCTTCCGGAAAAACCGTCCCGGGAAGCAACCTCGCCGATACCTTCTTTCTGACCCCTTAGATGACTAAATCGGTGAATGCATGACCGGCAATTCTTTTCATCTTTGCTCGCCGCGGCGCAATCGCCGCCATTATCTTGATAACAGCCCGGTTTTATTTCAGCCATCTTGGTCATCTCATCCCAAAAATCAACCGGTCATGAGGGTATTTCTCTTGATCAAAAAAGGCGGAAAGAGGTTGTTTCAAGGCAACGCCGCAACTTCTTTTACCTTGATCACAACCAGATCTTGAACAAGGCGGGCCTATCTTTTCAAAAACAACCGGTATCGCTTGCCAAAGCTGGCGAGCAATTTCCGTAGCCATCATATCAACTTCCCACTGGGCTCGGGCGCAAGTCCTTTTGGGAATTAATTCCATCCAAACTCTTAAATTTCCTGAAATTGCTATTCTGGAAGCAGCGGCGTTAGGCAACAGCATTCTGGCATCTTCAGGGAAAGCGCCGCCTTCTTTTAAAGAATAATAACCGCTAACTGCTCTACCAATACCGGATAAATACTGACTTAAGAATCTTTCGTCAACGCGAAATTCGGGTGGAATAATAAAAGGAAAGGCAACCTCTTCTTCTTCACTCAAATTAGGAGAAACATACCGCTGGCTTTGCTGGCTAAAACTGGCCAGCCTGTGTCTTACTAACTGATGGGTGCAGGCTCTAGAAACTCCTGAAACCAAAAAAGTCGCTTTCGCATGTTCCAAAACTGAATAATGGCCGGTGGCGATAATATTTCTTCTTAAAAATGACTCTGCTTCTTCCTCGGGTACCGAAGCCGCTTTTCCCAGCAGCTCCTCGTCAGAAACGCCGGAATAACAATTGGCCGCCGCCATATATAGAATTCTAAGGTCTTCTTCTGAGGGCAGATCAAGACCGGAGACCTGGGCCGCCACCGGTTTTAAAACAACTCTTCCTTTCTTAGGAGTTCCTTGCTGGTCAGTATAATTGAGATCCAGGATTAAGTCTTCCGCCCCTATTTTCCTTTCAGTCATTTCCCCTTGCTGGCTTCTCGCTCTAACGACAACCGAATGATCCTGGTTATAGATGTAAGTCTGCGGAAGCTCTTTTCTCATTGATCCTTTTTTAAAACAGATTTTTCCGATCCCGGATCGGAATTTATCAACGCTGCTTAAAATCCTTCCAATATTTAGACGCGGTCGGGCCTTTTTGGCCCTGATATTTACTGCCTAATTTTTTACTGCCATAGAGGTTAATCGCCGGACTGGTCATTTGATAAAAACTGATTTGGGCAATGTTTATTCCGGCGTAGAGACGAATCGGCAGCCGGGAAATGTTGGAAATTTCAAAAGTCAGCCAACCGGAAAAACCCGGGTCGACGTAACCGGCAGTAGCGTGAATTATCAGTCCCAACCGGCCAAAAGAACTTCTCCCCTCTAATTTAGCGGCAATATCATCCGGCAAAGTTATTTTTTCCACTGTTGAACCAAGGATGAACGCGCCCGGATGGATAATTATTCCGGATTTATCTATCTTGATTTTCCTGGAAGGATCGCTCTTCTCCTTAATATCAACAATACCCAACTGCCAATTATCAAAAACCCTGACCTCGTCGTCCAACCCAAGATCAACTGTTGAAGGTTGGACATTTTTCTTAAAAAAGGGGTCTATCAGAATCCTTTTGTTTTTTATCTGAGAAAGAATATCTCTGTCGGAAAGAATCATTAATCTAACATATCCCAACTTCGAAAAGTATGTCAATTAGATCTTTTTGGACCGAATAGGTAAGAAGCCAAACAAACAAGGACAAAAACAATTTCTAATTCTTAATTTCTAATTTTCAATGAACTTTTAATTTTAAATTTCCAAATATTAAGACATCAGAATATGGTTCGATCCCGGATCGAAAACCTCCTACCTCGTCATTCTGAGAGTAGCGAAGAATCCCCTTGTTACGGCAATTTACTGATCTCCAAGGGGATCCTTCGTCATCGGAATTTCTCAGGATGACAGAGAGAGACACGTCATTCTGAGCGAGAGGGTTTTTTGGTGTCATTCCGAATTCCCTCGGGGAGAGAGGAATCGCTGCCTGCCGGCAGGCAGGCAGCGAAGCGCGTATTTCTCTCTTTCCGTCATTCTGAGCGGAGCTACATTCAGTTTACATGAACGTAGTGTAGCGAAGAATCCCCTCGTTATAGCACTTTGCCATTCCAAAGGGCCCCGCCCGCCAAACGCTGCCTGCTCGCCATCGCTATACTCAGGCGTTAGCGGGCGGGGATCCTTCGTCATTAGGAATTCCTCAGGATGATGAGGTTGTCCCAAAGGGGACCTGCCTGCCGGCAGGCAGGTCCTTCGTCATCAGAATTCCCCCGTACCAGATGGGAAACCACGTGGGACCACGGTGGTATACACCACGTGGTATGCCATATCCCACTGTGGCGGTACAGGGCTTCGCTCAGGATGACGGAGAGAGACGCGTCATTCTGAGTTCCAGACGTAACGTCGGGACGAAGAATTAAACACCCCCGGGGTGAAAATCTCCTGCCTGCCGGCAGGCAGGTCAGACACCCCGGGGGTGGGTCAAATAGCCTCCATTCCCCGCCATCCTAATCTCGATCTATCGAAGCGTGTTCC
>JAHJSD010000065.1 GCA_018830585.1 Patescibacteria group bacterium | reverse complement strand
TTAATGTTTAATGTCAAATTGTTTACTGCTTCCATCATCGCCGCAATGGCAGTGTTAAACCGGAAAGTATCCAGATCGCCGCTCACCTTTTTAATCAGCTGATTGATCAGCACCCTAACCTGTTTAACATCACCGCCACCATCCGAGGAGCCCCATTCGACTTCGCTCAGGGCAACCTCGGAGGTGTCTTTGTTGATTGCCACTTTAACCGGTTTGCCGCCTACTCCACCGTCCGGGGAGTCAAAACCCACCCCGGAGGTGTCTTTGCTTTCAGTTTTTACCTTATCATTTTGCCTGCCCGCCGAAGCCTTGGCGTAGGAGGGAATTTTGCCTGCCCCGTTGATTTTCGAAGAAAATCGTTCGGGGAACTTTGAACTTTGAATTAGATTTTTAAACTTCTTTAAAAATCTTTCCACCCCTTTTAAGGCGTTATCGTTCCAAATCATAGTCGCCTCAAACGGCCCCATAAACATCATGTAGGTTCTGACCACATCTACGCCGTGCTTAGCGCAGATTTTGCCGGGAACAATGACATTGCCTCTGGACTTGCTCATTCTTTGGCCGTCCGGGCCTAAAATAACGCCGTGGGAAATCCGGCGGTAATAAGGCTCGGGGGAAAACTCCGGCAAAACGCCGATATCCCACAAAAATTGGTAGATAAACCGGGAATACAAAAGGTGCAAGGTATTGTGTTCGTCGCCGCCGATATAAACATCAACCGGAAGCCAGTAACCCAAAACGTTTTTCGAAGATTCAAAGATGTTTTGGGAAATCCCAATATCTAAATTCCAAACTCCAAATAAATCCGAATTCTTCAAATTCAAATTTTTCAAACTCTTTTGTTTTGGATTTTGATCATTGAAATTTTGAGATTGTTTGGAGTTTGTTATTTGAGATTTGGAATTTTCGAGCTTACTAGCGAAGATATAAGCTAAGAAATACCAATCCGATCCGGCCCAATTAGGCATGGTATCGGTTTCCCTGGTTGCCGGGCCGCCGCAATGGGGACAAGTGGTTTTGACCCAATCGGTCATTGCCGCCAAAGGCGATTTACCGGTATCGGTCGGCTGATATTTTTCTACTTCAGGCAACTCAACAGGCAAATCTTTGTCCTCAACTGGGAAAAATCCAACTGTCTTTTCTTTAACTTCCTTATCAATTTTGAACTTTGAATTATAACTTTGAACTTTGAACTTTGAACTTTGAACTTGCTTGGTGTCCCACCAGGTAATTCTTTTATCAGCGCACCGCTGACAAAAGATCATCGGTATCGGCTCGCCCCAATAATGCTGGCGGGAAAAAATCCAGTCTCGAAGATGATAACGAATCGACCGCTTTCCCCAACCTTCTTTTTCAATATGGTCCATAATTGCCCCGATCGCATCATGGATTTCCATGCCGTTTAAAAAACCGGAATTGACCATTCTTCCCTCTTCTTCCTGAACCTGTTCCCTTTCGGTTATCGGCGAGGTCTCGCCGTTTTTGCCGGCCACTACCCTGACAACGGGCAAGTCAAAAGTCTTGGCAAAATCAAAGTCGCGCAAATCATGGCCCGGAACCCCGACTACCGCTCCGGTGCCGACGGTCATTAAAACAAAGTCGGTGATCCAAATAGGCATTTTTTGATTGTTCAGCTGGTTAACGGCGTAAAGACCGGTAAAAACGCCGGTTTTTTTGGCTTGGCCAACATCCTGCTGTCTTTCCAACTCCGACTTCTTTTTGGTTTCTTCAACATACCTTCTGATTTCCTCTATTTTGGAATTTGAGAATTTGAAATTTGTTTGGAATTTGGATTTTGGATTTTGGATTTTTGCCACCAGCGGATGTTCCGGAGCAATAATCACAAAAGTGGCACCGAAGTTTGTGTCCGGCCGGGTGGTAGCAACCACAATTTCTTCATCAATCCCATCGACTTGGTAAGTGATGTCAATCCACTCTTTACGGTCAATCCAGTTAATCTGGGCCGCTTTTACTTTTTCGATAAAGTCAGTCTTTTTTAATCCGTCAATCAGCCGGTCGGCGTAGTCGGTGATTTTAACAATCCATTGGCTTAGATTCTTTTTACTTGCCTGAGCGCCGCATCTTTCGCATTTGCCATCGATCACTTCTTCATTGGCCAGACCGGTCTTGCAGGAGGGGCACCAGTTGATCGCTTTTTCTTCTTTATAGGCCAAGCCGTGTTTGAACAGTTGGACAAAGATCCATTGAGTCCATTTGTAGTATTTAGGATCAGTTGAATTAATCTCCCGGTCCCAGTCAAAAGAAAAGGCCATTTCTTTCATCTCCCGGCGGAAAGCGTCGGTATTGTCCTTGGTCGCTTTTTGGGGAGAAATGCCGGTTTTAATGGCATAATTTTCCGTAGGCAGACCGAAAGCGTCCCATCCCATCGGGAAAAGAACGTTATAACCGTCCATCCTCTTTTTGCGGGCGTAAATATCGGCGCCGGTCATGGTAAAAGCGTGGCCGATGTGCAGTCCGGCTCCGGACGGATAAGGAAACTCGACCAGGACATAGAATTTTTCCCCTATTTTGATTTTTGATTCTTGATTTTTGGTTTTTACTCTATACCAGTCCTGTTTTTCCCATTCGGTCCGGAATTTTTTCTCTATGGTTTTGAAATCTGTTTTTGGTTTCATGTCGCTAATTTACTACGTTGCCCTTAAACCCCTTCCCGTCATTCCGACTCCGTGCCATCAGATACAAAGAAAGGATCCTCCTCCACCGTCATTCTGACCCGCCCAAAGCTACGCAGTTGCTGGCGGGGAAGAATCCCCTTTTAGACAGCACCTTGCCAATCTCAACGGGATCCTTCGTCATCGGAATTCCTCAGGATGACAGGTGGGCTGAATTACTTCAGGATGACTACCAACTCCAATGTTTAATGTTGAACCTGCTTGTCCCCGTACGTTCGCCCTTCGGCTGCCTGGCGGTAAACCAGGAGACGAAGTAAGAGTCGTACCGGGGAAATCTTTTTTCGGTTTCATTTTAAATTGGTTTCGCCCGTCCGATACTTACTCCTCCGGAAAGGTTGATTTAACCTTTGCCGCCGATTCTTCGGGAAACGGATTTGTGGTTATCTCCACCTGGTCTTCATTATCACCTGGGCGACAGGAATTCTATCCCTTACAACCTCAAGGCCGCGTTTAAGTTCAACCCTCCTACATCTTTCCGGAGAACCGGGTTTTGCTCCCTGAATATACCCTTCCATGTCTATTCCCAAAGCCGCCCCGATTCGATCGAGAGCCTCAATCTGCTCAGGGGATCTGCTTGTCAAGAGAGGACCGGGGCCATACATTACAGGGCCAACTACCTCACTAAAAACTTTTATTCTATATTCAAATTCAAAACTCATCTTAGTTTTTTTAAATTTTAACTTTCTTAAAGTTTTTTAAAGTATTGTCCTGTTTATTTTAGGAAAGGGTTGTTTAGCCCCACCTTGTTTCTTATTTTAAACTTTACTCCTCGTCTCCAGCTTCCCGACAAGCCCCTAACAAGACGCTTGCTCTTTTCTGATGCGCCGATCGGGCTTGTCTGAACCGACCTAAACGAATAGCGACGACAGGCCCGCTAAGCCCGCGGGCAAGAACCTCTTCTCCTAACCTATAGCAAGCGCAAATCAAACTTTCAGTGTTTCAAGCTTAAAAGTGTGGTAAATTTGTTTTGCGGGTACTATATCTTCCGCCATCCTCTCCGCTGTTCTATTCCAACGCAAAAGACAAACTCCGATCGACAAAGAAACAGGAGTTTCCGGCAATCCTCTTTTTCTCATCTTAATCTTAGATTTTAAGTGAAACTAAGTTCCTCAACGCTTATCGCTCGATTCCTTCGACAAAACCTCAGGATTATGAACCCTTCGACCAGCTGCCTGCCGGCCCGCTTCGACCGCTCAGCGAGGCGAGCAGGCAGGCCTGTCGAGAACCGAGTCAGACTCGGTCGAGAACTATCCTTAGACGAATCCTTTCTCGATTCGCAGACTCACTCGAAAAATAAAAGACTCTGACTGATTCCTTATTCCTAATACCTGATTCTTGATTCGTAAATCGTAAATCGTAAGTCGTAAGTCGTAACTTTTAAGTGATCAAATAAAGAAACAATGCTTAATGACTAATGATCAAATGACTAAATAAAAACGGCCTCCCTTTCAGGAGGCCTTCCACAACAATCTCTTCCTGGCCCCCGCAGGTTAATTACCCAAAAGGAGAAGGAGAGACTGTTTTTTCATCTTGGTTTTGTTTATACCAGAAAAATCTGTTTAAAGCAACCAGGTTATGGAAAAGCAGGCTAAAACAGGACTGACCGACTAATAGCGGTTGAAAAATCCGGGACCTATGCCGCCCTACCCACCTCGCTATCATCCTGATCTCCCTCAGGGAGAGAAGGATCCCCGCCCGCAACCCGCCAGTTCTGGGCGGGTAGCGATGGCGGGCGCGGCCCCTTGTGTAAGCAAATTGATAGCTCCATGGGGATTCTTCCCCGCCAGCAACTGCGTAGCTTTGGGCGGGTCAGAATGACGGGAAACGAGAGGATTCTCCCCCCTTAACAGGTTTGGGATCAGAATGACCGGAGAGGGGCTTTGGCCCAACTCTTCTCGGCATTATCCCCAAAGCCAAAGCGTTTAACTTGTCAGCTGCAAACTGGGCTTCTTGAGCTCTTTGTAAAAACTGCTTTCTCTGCCCTGGGTCCGTCGTTTCGACAGCCTCTTTTTCCAAAATAACAGCCGAACGGGACAGCCGGCGGGCTGTTTCCAAATCGGCCGATCTTTCCGCCTGAAGACATTTTTGCCGCCAGCCCGGAAACAGGTAAGATCTGCTGTTTAATTCCCTCATCTCCCGCTTTCTCCCCTCCGGCGCCAAGCCGGACTTAAATTAAAAAGTCTGCCGTAACCAACTCTAACGCCCGACGACTCGGCCTTGACCGAGAAACCAATCAAGCGATCGCTAACAACCGCCGTTGACAAAACCCTTTCCGGATCAATGCCAAGTCTGGCGGCAATAACCTCCCTTTCCGAAAACGGTGCATCTTCCCGAACGTAAATCGGTTGGCCGATCAGCGTTTCCGGATTTACCGGTAATTGTCTCAACTCCTTACCTCCTTTTAATCTCATCTTATCTTCTTCCCCGAAAGAAAATATCTTCCGGGTAAAAGCTATTTTACCACTGAAACGCCAAAATTTGCTTTGTCCTTCTACCACCCTGTTTGAACTGCTATCGGCAAGGCCAATGCTAAAGTGATATGATTACCTTGAAGAATTTCTCGACTCTGGTTCGACCTTGCCCTCCGACTGCGCTCAGGATTATAATCCTCCGACTGCGCTCAGGACTTTGCTCACCATTCGCTCTGCTCGCAGACTCGCTCGAAATGTAAGTTATTTCACCCCCGGGGCGAAATCTGCAGACACCCCGGGGGTGTGTTGCCATTATTGAATTGCTCTATTGCTAAACCTGCTCGCCGGCAGGCCCTCCAGATAGGAAACCACGTGGGGTATCCCACTGTAGCGGTACTGAGCAGGCAGGTGACTAAATAAAAAAATATCAAATTTTAAGCCGTTTAAGACTGCCGATTAACCACTGCCTGGCCGTTTCTCCTGTACCTGAGATAAGTGGTATAAAGGATATCAAAGTGGTAATTTCCCATCCAAAGGCTTTGGCCCAATGTGATAAATTTTTTGTTCAACATTTTTGGCTTAAAGCTGAAGTGTTTGAAGACACTGCTGCCGCCGCTGAAAAAGTTGCCAAGAGTGAATCCTCCATGGGCTGAGGCCCGTGGCTTCCCTTTCCCAAGGGATGAAACTCTGCACCGAAAGCCCCAGACAGATTGCCATTCATCCCCACATTTCAACGTGGGGCTTTCTGGTGCTGGGGTTAAAACCCGCAACTATCGGCGATCTGCTCCGAGACAACCGCTAAGTTAAACCGGTTGAAAATTTTAAAAAGAAAAATCCAGGATGTTAAAAACAACTTCACTTTTTTCGCATTGATTGGGAAAGGGTATTCCACCCCCGGGGTGAGATCCGCAGACACCCCGGGGGTGTGTTGTCATTAAACCGCTTCTTGTAAATTGTTTCTCGATTCGAAGACTCACTCGAAAAATAAAAAGGTCTGGGTCAACTTTCTTAACACTTACTTCTCGCTTCTTAACACTAACTGCTATCTGCTGTTAATTTTCCACTGCTTGCCATTGCTAATAATTTCAATCGTGCCGTCATTATCGGTTCTCAAGAGTTCAATCCCGTGATCGGCAATTTTTTTCAAAACCTCATCGGTTGGATGACCAAACCGATTCTCTCCAACAGAGATTACCGCCAATTGCGGCGCCGCCGCCGTCAGCAACTCTTCGGAGGTGCTGGTCTTGGAACCGTGATGGGCAATTTTTAAAACCTCCACTGGTGAAATTTTTTTGCGCCAGACCAAAACCTGTTCCGCCTCGCTAGGAATATCCCCTGTCAACAAAGCGTCAAAACGGCCCCAACTAAGGTGGATCACGATTGATTGGTTGTTTAAAATTTCTTCCGGATTTTGAAAATCCGGCATGGGACAACTACCGGTTTCCGGATCAAAATATTGTTGGTCTGAATTTTGGGCTGTTTTTACCGTTGTGCCTGGCCATAGTATATCAAAGTATACACCTTTAATCCTAAATGATCCAAAGTCTGTGGCTTTTGATGAACAAACTTTTTTTCCAATAAGCTGTTTTTTGAATTCCTGAAAACGCCAGGAGTCTTTGTTATCCAAACCGTTATAAACAAAATTTTTGATCCGGTAACGTTTTAAGATTTCCGCCAAACCGGCAAAGTGGTCCTCGTCCGGATGGGTGTTAACTAAAACTTCGATCTGCCGGTCCCAGAAAGGCATTTGGGATCGGAGACAGTTTAGCAGCTTCTCCTCTTTACCAGGCAAACCGCCGTCGATCAAAACCTGGTTTTTGCCGATTCGGGCCAAAACAGCATCTCCCTGGCCAACGTCGCAAAAAACTAAATGAAGGTTTTTATCGGGAAGTTGCGAGAAAACCAAAAACAAAATTAAAACTAACCAAAACAATACTCCTAACCTTAACCAAAGCCTTCTTTGTTTTTCCCGGTCAACTATTTCTGTTTGTGGCATTAGTAAAGGCTCGCCTCGCTGAGCGGTCGAGACGGACCAGCAGGTGGATTTATCAAAAGCAGGCTAATCCTCTTTTTCCCTATTCTTAGAAGAAAAAGTTATCGTTAATTCCTTCAATGGCCAATTGACCGGAAGCAAATCCAAGGGCACTTTAGGGTGGTTCAAAACCAACTGCCAAAACTTATTTTTATCCTCCCCGCTTGCCTCTTTGGCTTTTTTTAACTTAGCTAACAAACCAACCGCTTCTTTTCTCCAATCAAAAACAGGCCAAAGCTCAGTGACTATTTTCCTCGGATCTCTATCAGGCATTTTAGCCAGAAAAAAGGCAAAATTATCCGTTTTATATTTCCCGGCCAAATCTCTGACAAAACGGTCCACCGGCAAGGGTGAAATCCAAACCGAGCGTTGCATTTTTTTAAAACCCAAATCATAGAGACTCCTTTTAATTAAATCCCTAAAGACACGGCTTTTCTCCGGAATGTCATAGCTGACAACCCGCCAATTTCCATCCCAATCCTCTTTGATCATTGAAAGTGAAAACCCGGCCGGTTTTTTGAAGGAAAAATCTGAATCAAAAGAATTGTTTCCGTTCAACCGCCGGACAGTGGCATTAAATTGTTTCGGGGTGTAACCGGCGGTGTAAGCGACCCAGTGGTATTTACTGAAATAGTTATCAAAAAAAAGCAAAATCTCTTCTGCCGCGGACAAAATTTTCAGCAACCGGCTGGTTTTAACCATTTCAACATTAATTAAAACTAATTAGGTTCGATTTGTCAATATTTTACGTCGATCGGCGCCAAATCCGTACAGGCTATAGGATCTTGAGGCTAAAAAAGTGGTTATTATTTTACGTCGATCGACGTAAAATAGCGACTTACTATAGGAGAGTTAGAATGGCTGCCCTAAAGAATTATTTGATCCTTGCGAAGAACTACCGTCACCTTTCCGGCGCTGTTTCCCCTGCTCTTTTTTTGAGGACAATTTGTGGAAAAGAAAAAAGAAAACTAAATAATAAAAAATCACTTGATAGCCATTTATTTTTAAAGAAAATTCAGCTTTAGGAACCCGGGAGAGGCTTTCTACGACCAAAACAGACCACCAGAGCAAGGGATATAGCCCCAGAAGAATGATTTTGTTTAAAAAAGGCGA
Source organism: Patescibacteria group bacterium (assembly GCA_018830585.1). GTDB lineage: Bacteria > Patescibacteriota > Microgenomatia > UBA12405 > JAHJSD01 > JAHJSD01. The sequence continues at coordinate 6,470 of JAHJSD010000065.1, read as the reverse complement.
CCATAAAAAAGCCAAACTGACGAAACCGATTCCGGTAATCCAAGGAATCAGAGGTAGGATTAAGGCGTTAACCAAAGGAGCGATCAAGGAAGTGGCGCCGAAATGCCAACAGATGACCGGCAGGACCAATAACTGGGCCGATAAGGTCGCCGCCAACCCGGAACCAAAGACAGGAATTTTTTTCAGTTTGCCAAAAAGGCTATCCCCTAACATTACCCCGATCAGGGCGGTCAAGCTTAGCTGAAAACTGACATCAGCAATTAAATCCGGTTTAAAAAACAGCATCAGGTAGACCGTGGCCGCCAAAACCCGCCAACGGTCGAATTTCCTGCCTGCCAACTGGGCCAAAAATAAAAACGAGAGCATTATTGCCGCCCTGATCACTGGCGGTTCAAAGCCGACTATGCCAACATAAAGCCAAACCAGAAAAATTCCTAAAACAACCGCCGGCAATCTTCCCAGAAAGAAGGCCAGAAAGTTCACCGGCCGCTCGCCTATCAGAGAGAAGTTGTAACCGCTGGCAACCACTATGTGCAGAGTGCCAGTCAATCGCAATTGGCGATAAAAATCCGGGCCTAACTGTTGTTTTAACCCCAAAACAATACCGGATAAAAGATCGGACTCGGGCGAAGGCATCGCCCCAAGAAAACTTTCAGCCATTTTTTCCCTAAAAAAGCGAAGTTTCTTTGTCAAAAACCCGGCTAAAACCCGAGGCTCTTTTTGATTATTAAACTGTGAAATTAATGGATTTAGCAGACAGCGATCAGTTCTGCTTGATTTGGGACAGTCAACTATTTCGCCGATGATTTCTAAACAATCGCCAAAGTCAAAACGGGGATCGATCGGAACAACAATTTTTAATTTTGAAAAATGGTTTTGGTAATAAAAAGTCTGATTAGTTTTACTATAAAAAGGCTGATCAGACAGGCAATAACTTAATTTTATCTTCTGTCCTAAAACAAATTTCTCCCCTAAACGCCAGTCAGACCAAAAACGAAACAAAAGCAAGAGAACAAAAAAAAGAATCATCCTCTTTTTAATTTAACATTTGAAAACCGGGTTTGGGTTGGTAAGCAGTAATTTAGAAGCTGTTTAATGGGTTGGAGACACTAACCAGGGATCTCTTGGGTTGATCTAGTTCCTGCCCCTCCCGGCGAACCCGCTTCAATCACTCAGCGAGGCGAGCGGACAGGTTACCTTTCGAAGAGTAAGTTGCCAATTTCGAGGGGATTCTTCGCTTCGCCCTGTATCGAATGGTACGGGGCTACGCTCAGAATGACGAGGTTATTCTGGTCAACACCCCCGGGGTGTCATACCCGCCCGCATCGCCAAGCTTAGCTTCGGCGGGCAGGCCTGGGACACCCCGGGGGTGTACCACTCTACAATCCAAACCCGAATTTTAAAGTTGACAATTAGCACAAAAAGGGGGTAAAATAGCATTATGGCGAAACTAACAATAGAAAGTTTAAGAACTCCTCCCTGTGGCGATCCACCGGATTCATGCGGTGCGGTGCCGATCAGTAGACAGAATAACTTACAGAAGAACTGGGGGCCCCCCTACCGACGGTTCGCCTTATCGTCGTACAGTGAAAGAAACCGAAACAGCATTACACTTTCACCCTGTGCGTTGCGGACAAATGAGACTGGTAGGGAAATGTCCTTTAGAAAAAAGGCCGGATGGTCTTCTGCGGGAATTTGTGTCTTTAGCTTTAGTCAACGTCTTGGGCAATAAACAGCTCTTATCTTAATTAAATAAATTCACAATGGTACCAAGTCACTTAGATCCAGGTACTACACCCCGGGAGTGTAGTACCTAATGTCCAATCCACCCCCGAGGAATCAAAACCCGTCCCGGTCTGGTATAAGGTCTACCGGTTTACCCACCTGTGGTGGGCAAGCAGACCTGTTGAGAACCAAGTCGGGTTCGGTCGAGAACTATCCTTAGACGAATTCTTCTCGACACAAGTTTACCCTGAGCCTGTCGAAGGGCTCGAAGAATAAGATACGCGCAGGCTCGTGCCTGCAGAGTTGTTTTTTGGATAATCACGATCCAGGATCGGATTTTAACCAAGGAAGGCTTAGCGCCCAGCCCGCTCCGCCGCGAGGCGAACAGACGGGCCCCCTTGTAAGGTAAGTTGTCTGGAGATTAGGGGATTCTTCGCTTCGCCCTGTACCAAATGGTACGGGGCTACGCTCAGAATGACGAGGTTATTATAGTCAACACCCCCGGGGTGTCATACCTGGGACACCCCGGGGGTGTACCGCTCGGGGGTGTACCGCTCTCGGGGGTGTACCGCTCTACAATGAGGAGTCCCGTTCGCAAAAGACCACGGATCCTGGCTTTCCTGAGGCTAAATTTGACAATTATTGGAAAAAGGGGGTAAAATAGGCCAATGGCAGAAGCAAAAGGTAAAAAGGCTCCTTGTTTTGAAAACGGCGTTCCAACAGTACCGGCAAGAAGATGTGGAGCGATAACTACCCTTAAAAGAGCGCCCGGCCCCAACCAGCCCGCAACAGCGGAATATCACGTCGATAAAAGACAATGCCGAATAAGGAGGGCATGGAGAACAGGCCTGACATGTCCGGCAGGAATAGCACCGGACAGACCAATTTCTACCCGTTAAATTCCCCCACCGTTTAGCCGCTTCCTGTTTAGCCAAAGTTTCAAGGCCAACCAACCCTCCAATTGAATCAAAGCTCGATTTTATCCTTTATTTTCTCAAAAGTTTTTGGGCCGATACCGGAAACGGCGACAATTTCCTCAACAGTGATAAAACCATTGTTTTTCTCGCGGTATTCGATGATCGCTGAGGCGAAAGAAGGCCCTATTCCCGGCAAAGATTCCAATTCTTTCTGGGAAGCGGAGTTGATTTTAACCAATCCGGTACTGGCTCCGGCAACCAAGCCGCTCGGCCCTGCTTCGCCGTCGGTTAAGGAAAATTCTTCCCCGGCAGTAGGAATATAGAACTTGGCCCCGTCTTTAATCTCCCCGGCTAGGTTTAAATGTTTGGCAACCCAATCCTGATCAGCCTGATCGGTAAACCCGCCGGCTGTTTCGATCGCCTGGCCTAACCTGATTTCGCCTTCAAACCGGTAGACTCCGGGGTCAACCACCGCGCCGGCAAGGTCGACAGCTATCTTTGGCGGACCGGAAATTTCCTCGGTTTTGACCGGAGCAGGCAGAAACTCAACATCCGAAGCGGAGAAATCTGCTTTAGTTAAAAAGATAATTAAACCTAAAACAACCAAGCCGATTCCCAAACCGAAAAAAACAAACCGGCCTTGCTTTTCCCAGAACTGCCAGAAAGAAAAGAGCATTTTAAACTCATTTTACAAGATCGGGGCGGGGTTAGTAATGCGTAATTGCTAAATTGCCACTTCACCCCCGGGGAGTCAAAACCCTGCCTGCCCTCCTACCGGCGGACCTGCCTGTCGGCAGACAGGTAAACCGGCAGGCAGGCCACCCCGGGGGTGTTAAGCCAGACGCTCGCCACGTTCTCGTAGTAGTACTGTGGGTACAGGGCTTCGCTCAGGGTGACGAGAATCACGATCCCGGATCGTTTTTGAGATTTTCGTTTCCAGGATCGAAATAATTCCTGATGTGTCAACCTATCACACACCCGGTGTGTGATAGCCGAGGACTCACTCGAAAAATAAAATATCAAATTGCTAAATTGTCAGAAGATTTTCTCGATTCTGGTTCTTGGTCATGGTTCCCAATGATTAATGACAAATGATAAATGTTAAATAAAGAGAGAATGCTTAATGACAAATGATAAATACTAACTGAAGGCCCCTCTCTCCGTCATCCTGATCTCCCTCAGGGAGAGAAGGATCTATCGGAGCGCGGAAATACACGCTTCGCTAGATTCTTCACTACGCTCAGAATGACGGAAAAGTTAAAAGTGAAAAAATAGGAGTTTCTCGACTCCTTCGACAAGCTCAGGACTATAGTCGCGTTAGACTCACTCGAAAGGTAATCCACACCCGGGGAGTCAAGGCCCACCCCGGGTGTGAAAAAATATCTTAAATCTTAAATGACCAATGATTAATGCTTAATGATAAATAAAGAAAGAATGTTTAATGCTTAATGTTAAACCTGCCTGCCGGCAGGCCCTGTACCAGATGGTACGGGACAGGCAGGTGACCAAATAAAGAAAGAATGTTTAATCTCTTGCCTCAAGCCCCAATCTCTTCTATGATGAAATCATGTGGCAAAATCTTTTTCTGCTTACTTTAACCAGCCTGGCGGCCAAAATCTGGACCTTGAGTCCAAGACTCTCTTTTTACAGCCTGCAATTAACCGCCGCTTTAGTGATCGTCTACCTGGCTAAATCAATGGTTTACAAAAACAGATTCTGCCCGGCCGACAAAATTATCAACGCTATTATCATCACGATGGCGGTTCTGCTGCTAACTTTCTCCACCGGCGGACCGGCCTCGCCGCTCTTTTTCCTTTGCTATTTTCTGCTCTTCGGCATCGGTTTTCTTTTTCAACCAAGTCTAACTATTTCCTACAGCCTCATTTTAGCAGCGATTTTTTCTCTTCAGGCTCAATCTCCGCAGGATCTCCTTAGCCTTCTTTCCTTAATTTTTGTCGCTCCGTTGGCCCGGCTTTTCGGAAAACAATATTTGAAAAATTTAGCCGATCAGAAAAGAATCACCACTTTTAAAGAAAAATTATTGAAAAGCGAAAAGTCGATAGCATCCGAAGAAGGGAATACGCTGATTTGGCTGTCCTTAAATTTCCGCAACACACTTTCGGAGATCGTGGAAATTACCGCGCTGCTCTTGGCCGACCTGTCCAGGATCTCGCCCACCCAAAAGACCCAGATTAAAAAGATCAGAAGAAAATCCAAGAAACTGCTTAAAGAAGGTGGCCTGCTTAAAAAATTAATTGATAGAGAAACGGACTGAAAACCAATCTCAAAAGTCAAATGTCAAAATGCAAAAGTAAAAACTGCCCGCCCGCAACGCCTGAGCGTAGCGATGGCGGGCGCGGCAAATCAAAATTCAAAATTATCATCCTTTCCCCTTTTGCTTTCAGCCTTACACTTTTAGCTTTCAGCATATTAACCGCTCGCCAAGGGCGAGCGGTTAATATGGAATCCGACAGCTACCGGATCCAATGGGGCAACATCAATATTTCCGGCGGCAAGCCGAGTTCAACCAATTACAACTTAGGCATTACCATGGGTCAGATTTCGCCCGGGCTTTATACCGGAACCGGATACAAAGTCCGCTCCGGTTTCCAGTATGTTCATTCAATCCACCCCTTCAGATTTACCATTTCCGATTTGGCCATTGATTTAGGCAGTTTAAGCCCCCAAACTCCATCAACCGACACCAATACCCTGACTATTTCCACCCGGGGCGCCGGAGGCTACCAAATTTTGGCTTATGAAAACCACAAACTTCAGTCAGGCGCCAACTACATTACCGACACCATCTGCGACAACGGCAACTGCGATGAAACCAATGCTGAAATCTGGACTGAAAACACCACTTACGGTTTCGGTTTTAATATCAACGGCGGCGATGTTCCCGCCGATTTTGCCACCGCCGATTACTTCCGCCAGTTCGCCGACGAAGAATTAAATGAAAGCCATCAAACCGTGATGTCCAATAACGGAGTGGTCACCGATTCCTCGGCGTTAGTCACCTACAAGGCCAATATTTCCCATACCCAGGCGGCCGGAGAATATGAAACCAGCGTTGTCTTTGTGGCGGTGCCAGGGTATTAGTTCAAAGTTAAAAGTTCCCTCCTACGCCGAGGCTTCGGCGGGCAGGCAAAATGATAATTCAAAATTAAAAAATGACAGACAATAAGAAATTCAAAAACGAGCTGATTGCTAAGGCGTTAAAATTAGCTAAACTTTTGATTTCCTTTAGTGGAAAAGTTTCCCAAAAAAAGAGCCGCCTGGATAATTAGCGACCAGCTTTTAAGGGCCGGAACCAGTATCGGCGCCAATATTGTTGAGGCTCAAGCGGCCAGCTCAAGACGAGATTTTACTAATTTTTTAAATCACGCTCTGAAAAGCGCTAATGAAACTAAATTCTGGTTGATTCTATCCAAAGACCTAAACCCAAAACTAAGCCCTACCCGATCGAGAACCAGTTTTAGACAAATTCCTTCTCGACTCGCAGACTCACTCGAAGAATAAAAACTCATTACTGTTCGAGCTTGTCGAGAACCATTATTATAGAAAAGAAACTGCCTTTGAGGAAACTAACCAGCTATCAAAGATATTAGGTTCCAGTATCATGAAATTACGGGGTAAGAAAGAATGAAAAATGAAACTACACGCCTCAATCCGCGTGGCGTAACGTCTTCCAATCCGGCGAGATTGAAATCCGTCGAAGTAGAAAGCCTACCTCCATCCGCAGGCCAGACTGCCTCGTGGTTTTCTACGAAGGCGGACAATTTTAAACTTTTAACTAAACTTTTAATTTTTCACTTTTCACTTTTA
>JAHJSD010000006.1 GCA_018830585.1 Patescibacteria group bacterium | reverse complement strand
TTTTATTTCAAGGAAGTAAAAACTCCGACTTTGCGCTGGAGGGAATTCTCTTTACCCACCATTCTGATCCCGACGTTACGTCGGGGGAAGAATCTCCTAATCATTGGCACTTTGCTCTCTACAAGGGCCGCGCCCGCCATCGCTACGCTCAAGCGTTGCGGGTGGGGATCCTTCGTCGTGGGAACTTCCCCGTACCACCACAGTACCACGTGGGATGCATGGCAGGGATGCGGGATAGGGCAGGCAGGGCTTCCCACTTCGAGGGACAAGGTCGGAAGGATAAGACAACCCTCGGACCTTCAATTATTGGTGGAACCTGTTTCAAAAGTGATCGTGAACGAGTGAAGCGAGTGTGGCGACCTTGTTTTTAAAGATAGATTGCCGCGTCGTTAACACTCCTTGCAATGACGTAAAGAGTTTTGAAACCAGTTGGTTTTAACTTTTCAAGATCTCTCCCCAAAAAAGCTTTTCTCTTAGTGTTTTAAAAAAATCAGAGTCCTTTTGACAAATAACTTTTACCCCCACCGGCGCTTTTTTGATTCTTAAAAATGACTCTTTGTTTAACTCAAAATGTTTCTGGCCGTCGGAGGCAATTATTGCTCTGTCTTCGTCCGGGGGGATTTTTATTTTAATATTGCTGAAATCTGCCGGAACCACCAGCGGCCTCTGAGAAAAGGAGTGGGAGCAGATCGGGGTAAAAATAAAGCTGTTAGTGAAGGGAAAAACAATCGGCCCGGAGGCGGAGAGATTGTAGGCGGTTGAGCCGGTCGGAGTGGCGACAATTAAACCGTCGCCGTAATAACTGTTAACATATTTATTTTTAATATAGAGATTGAGGCGGATCAATTTTGAGATTTGACTGCTTTTAATTGCCAGTTCGTTTAGAGCGTAAAATCTTTTTTTAGTTTTCCCTGAAATAATCGTTGCCTGGATTACCATTCTTTCTTTAATCAGGTAATCTTGTTTTGAAATTCTTTCAACTACCTGGTCTATATTTTCCAGATGGGTTTCTGTTAAAAAGCCTAATTTGCCCGAGTTTATTCCTAAAATTGGTTTTTGGAAAAGAAATGTTTCCCTGGCTAAAGAGAGAAAGGTGCCGTCGCCGCCAATAGAGATTAATATTTGGCAAAGTTTGGCAAGTTTTTTAGCCTCGAACCCTTTTTCCCCGATCATTTTACCGCTCTCTTTTTCCACCAAAGCCTTGATTCCAATTCCGGAAAGGGCTTTCCTAAAATCCAAAAATGTTTTTTTTAAAAGAGGTGTTTTTGGCCGGAGAAAAATGCCGATGGTTCCAACTTTTTTTAAGGTCATTTCTTCAGCTTACTTGGCGTGAGAAAGTAATTGGTCAAGATCGGCGCTGGCAACACAGACTACCTCGTCCGCTCCGCCGTAGTAAACAAAAACTTTGTTGTTTACTAAAATAGTGCCGCAGGGGAAAACGACATTGTCGAACATGCCCCCCTGTCTTTCAAAACTTTCGGTGGCTTCAAGGACAGGGTATTCGGTTCTGTAAATAACCTTGGTTGGGTCTTTAAGGGCCAAGACCATAAAACCGACCCGGTATTCCTGATCAACGCTGCTGACTCCGTGGTAAAAAAGCAGCCAGCCGGATTTAGTTTTAATCGGCGGCCCGGCAACACCGATTTTAAAGTTATCCCAGCAACCTTCTCTTGGAGAGATTGCCGCCTTTTTTTCCAAAAAATAGTCGCCGTTAAATTTCAGGCTGTCAACATAATCAATGGCGATTTCCTTACCGCCGACACGGTGAAAAATCACGTACTTGCCGTTAATTTTTTCGGGGAAAAGACAGGTGTTTTTATCGTCTATTCCCGGAGGGGAGATTAAAACCGGCGCCGACCAGAGCCATCTTTGGTTGACAAAATCTTCCACCGAAATTGAGGACAAGGCCACTCTGGGCGGATTGATCCCGTCATAAGCGGTATAAAAAAGATAAAACCGTTTCTTGATTTTGGTGATCCGGGGGTCTTCACAGCCGGAAAAAATCCCCTTTTTTCTCTTCCGTTCAAATTTTAACCTGGGGACATAAATCGGCTCTTCCAACCTTTGGTCGAAATTAAACCCGTCTTCACTGATAGCGCAGCCTAATGTGGAGATGTTATCTTCAGACATGGCCCGGTAAATTAAATAAATTTTCCCCTGTTCGTAAACGGCAGTAGGGTTAAAAACAGCTTTTTCCTCCCATGATCTTTCCGGGTCGGGTCTGATAATTGGGTTTTGGCGGTACTTTTCAAGTTTAAAAGCGACCCTGAATTTATAGTCAGTCATTTCTTTAATCAGTTCATTAAGATTGCATTCTGCCAAAGCGCATTTATCATCGCCGGCGCCGTAATAGATTTTTAGCCAGTCTTTTTCCGCTACCGCTCCGGACGGAAAAATAACGTTGGCAATAGTTCCTTTGACTTCGTAATCCATCTTAGGAGTTAATATCGGTTTCTTGGTTCGGCCGGTAATTATTTTAGGATTGTCGTGGTCCAGTAAAACCGCTTCAATCCCGAAAACTCTCTTTGGTTCCTGGTAATAGTTTTGGATATGAGCGTAAATCAAGAGCCAGCCCGAATCTGTTTCCAAGGGCACCGCGCCTGCCTCGACTTGTTCACTATTAAGCCGTTGCAAAGGGATTTGGTGTTGGTCGATATTCCGGTACCACTCTTGCCAGTATTGGCCGGACCAAAGCTCCTCTTTTCGTTCAAAGGAGGCGATGGCTATTTTTGCCGGTGGAATGTCGGTATTCGCTGTCAGGACGGCAAAATACCTGCCTTCAATTTTTTTGGGAAATAAGGCCATCGCTTTAGCATTAAAAGGGGTGACCAAATGTTTTTCCCTGATAGTTTCAAGATCCGGACTGATTGCCAGTCCGATCTTGATACTGCCTGGCCCGGGCGGGTATTCGGAAATGGCGGTATAAAAGATAAAATATTCATCGTCTATTTTGGTAACCCTGGGGTCTTCGCAGCCGTACTTTTCCCAGTCAAACTCGGGTTTTATAAACTGTCTTCTCTGACCGAAAGTTACTCCGTTGGCGCTTTTGGCATAGCCGATAGTGGAAAGACTTAACTGCTGGCCCCAGTGTTTTTGCGGCGCTGAAATTGCCCGGTAAAGCATATGGTATTCTTTATTTTCTTTAAGAACACTGCCATTAAAAACAGCGGCCGCTTCCCAGCTATTTTCCGGGTTGGCAACCAGAACAGGATTTTGTGGATGTCTACTTATTTCGATCATATTCAGGATAGCTTGCCGATTAGGGTAGCGTCCGTTTTTGGGGTTCCTGAAGATTTCAATTCTTCCAAGAATTTTTCCAGTGGGGCAGTGGCGACGCAAACGTAGGAGTCGGCTCCGCCATAGTAGACAAAAAGGGTTTCTTTGATAATCACCGCTCCGCAAGGATAAACAATACCGGCTTTAAAGCCCTCATTTTCATATTTTTCGTTTGGCTCCAGAATCGGATAGTTAGAACGGTATAAGACTTTGGTTGGGTTTTCAAGATCCAAAAGCATTGCCCCGATTTTGTACCTGCCGGCGTCTTTGTCATCCACGCCTTCGTAAATCAAAAGCCAGCCGGCATCGGTCCTGATTGGCGGCGCTCCGGCCCCTATCTTACGGCTGTCCCACCACATCGGCGAGCGGACGGTGATTTTATATTCTCCTTTTAGGTATTTTTTGCCGTCGAAATTCAAATCATCGACAAAGTCGATCAGGATGTTAGGGAAGATACGGTGGAAGATTACATACTTGCCGTTAATTTTTTCCGGTAGGAGACAAGCGCTTTTGTCAACCACTCCCGGCGGAGAAATTAAAACCGGTTTTTCCCAGAGCCAGTTGTGGTCTAAAAAATTTTCCAGGGAAATAGAGGTTAAGGCAATCCGGGGCGGCGTTCGGCCATCGAAAGCGACATAGGTCATATAAACTCTGTCGTCTATTTTGGTCAGCCTGGGATCTTCGCAGCCGCCGTAACCGCCGCCGGAAACGAAGAACCTATCCACTTCTTTGGCGCTGATCCCTTTTGAATCCTCAAACGGTTGGGTCGGGATAAAAACAGGGTAATCCAATCTGCCGTCAATGTGGATGCCGTCCTTGCTGACGGCATAACCGACAACGGAAATATAGTCATAGCCTTGGGCGCGATAAAGGATGTGAACCTTGTCCGACTCGTAAACGGCGGCGGGATTGAAAGTGTTAAACGCTTCCCAGCTGTTTTCTTTCTTGGGACTGAGGATGGGGTTTTCTTTGGGTTTAAAAAGCTGTGCCGATCTGCTTTTAATCTCTATCATTCGGTTAAGCCTGTATTTGGGGTAAGTGACAATAAAAATTCCCACCTCTTTTACTTGCCAGTAGGAGTAGACCGCCTTTTTTCTGGTGGCCAAACCGACAAAGTTTACTTCTTTGCCCCGCCATTCCTGGTCTGTTTTCCAAACCGGATAGCTGAGCCGCCAAAGCAGTCTTGACGGTTCATTTTTATCAAATAAAGCGGTGCCGACTTCGAAATCGGCATCTTGGTTTCGGTAATGGTAGAAAACCCAGAAGCCCTCATTGGTTTCTACCGTCCCTTCGATAGTGAAATTGCTTGACTTCAGTCTTTCACTACCGGCGGTTAAAGAGGCGAAATAGAAGTTTAGCTTTTTTTGGGTTTCTTCTTTAGTTTTTAAATAATTTTTAAAAACTGCTTCCGAGTAGGGACAGCTTTTGAAATCCAGACCATCTAAGCTTTTAGCCATATTCACGGCTGTTTTTTTACCCTTTTCGGTTTGGAAGATAAGATAAATACTTTTTCGGTCCTGATAAACCCCGGTTTTAAAGGAAATAGATTTTTTCCGTTTAAACCAACTATTCTTTGCTACCGAACCTCCCCGGTTTCTTTCTGGGTTTAGTCTCATTTAAGTCTATAAAAGCAATACTTACTTTTTAAATTATAGAATATCAAATTAATCAAATTAAGTATAGAGTATCAAAAGAGAAATGACAATCAAGCCAAGTTAAATGGCTAAATTACTACATTGTTAAATTGTTATTCCGTTATTCTGAGCGGAGTCTCGTACCACCACAGTACTACGTAGGGTACATGGCAGGTTCGGTACAGGGTGAAGCGAAGAACCCCCTATACTGACAACTTGCTAATTCAAGGGGATCCTTCGTCATCTGAATTCCTCAGGATGACGAGGTTGTTCCGGTGGATCCTTCGTCATCGGAATTCTCCCGTACCACCACCGTACCACTTAGGGTACATGGCAGGTTCGGTACAGGACTTCGCTCAGGATGGTGTGGTTATAAAAGGGCAAATCTGTAGCAGGTCCCGACTTCGCCATTTAAGTGACCCGAAGACGAGTGGAAAAATAAGCGGAGTTACTCCTCCGAGGTGGCAGAGTGGAGCGAAGCGTAACATCTGACTCCTCGGATGGTGTGACGAAG
>JAHJSD010000064.1 GCA_018830585.1 Patescibacteria group bacterium | reverse complement strand
TGTTAAAATTTGAGCGGTAAGTAAGCAAAGGGTTAACTGGAAAGTGCTGTGGAGAATTCAAGCGAGCCGGGTCAGACTCGGTGAGCGCAGTCCCGTTAAGATCGCAGTTTGAGCCGTATACGAACAGTATTGAAAAGGCGAAAACTAAGATCATACGGGAGGCAAATACTTTGCCGAAGGCAAGGCTGGCTCTTTGAGACAGGCTAATGATAAATTTTAAATGGTAAATAATTAAATAAAGAGAGGCCGAGGTGTTGCCTAGTCCTCCTAACATCGCAGCACGAGCCGTGTACGAATAGTACCTGAAGACGAGTGCTAAGATGAGGAGGAGAATTGGCTTTGCCGAAGGCAAAGAAAGAAGTTTGGTTTTTAGCCGAGGTGTTGGAATTGGCAGACAAGCGAGACTTAAAATCTCGTGCCCCTTTGGGGCGTACGGGTTCAACTCCCGTCCTCGGCACAAAACTCTAAAAAAGAAGCATAAAAATCATCGGCTGCCTTTTTTATTCTTCAAGTCTTTCTCTCCCTACAAAACTGCCCAGCTGGTTTTATAAAATTTTATAAAAAAGGATCATTATCATCAAGATTAAACTCTTCAGCCTAACATTAACATCCGCGATCGCGGATGTTAATGTTGCGTCCTTTTATTGAAGCTCCGAGGGCTATCTTGTCCTTCCGTAGCCCTGCCTGCCGGTCTACCTGTCTGCCGACAAGCCCTGTACCAGGCGGTACGGGGCGGGCAGGCCCGCCGGCAGGAGGGCAGGCAGGTTTCAGCGAAGGAAGAAAAAACCTCGGGCCCCAAAGGAATCCCTTCGGGATTTTCGCGAAGGCGGACTAAAAACCCATTTTAAAACCGGTCTTTAAATGTAAGGCTGTTACCGCGATTGAATTAAGAAAAAGAAAAGTTTATAATTCTGCAATACTTTCACAAGTTTCGCTGTTGATGTTAATTGGTCTAATTGTCATTGCGAGAAACCACCAGCGATGAAGCAGTCTAAAACGAGATTGCTTCGCGTTCGCTCGCAATGACAACAAACGCGAAACTCGTGACTTTTTACAAAACAAGTTGATTGTTCATTTTTTAGCAAAAGAGAGAAGTCTATGGAGAACGGACCAGGAAAAGAAGGAGGACTCTCAAGAAGAACGTTCTTGAGAGCGGCCGCAAAAGCAGCAGGAGGAGCAGCTGCCAGGATGATTCCATCCGGCTTCCAACCCAAGACACTAGAGGAACTCGCCTCTCCTCCCCCCAACGAAAGCCAAAGAGTTCTAATCAGTAGCCGCGAGGCCAGTGCGTTAACAGATGGTTTTGCTGAGTTAGCTTTGCTGCAGGGAAAGACAGAAAAGGCCACCTCCTTGGCTCTAACATTAAAAAAGCTCAGCCGGACAGTATTAGAAAGATCAAATTTAACTGCGGAGACCGCAACCGCTAAAGGCAAATGGCCCTGGATAAACAGCCAGGGCTGGCCTTATTGCCCTGACATTGATTACAGCGGAGAAGTAGACGTTCTCGATCTGGTTCAAATCAGCACCCTGCATGGTACTGAAACCGATATTCTCGAGCTAATGAAAGTTGCCGGCGCTTTTGGAGAAACCATTGATTATGAAGGAATAAGAAAAGGAAGAGAGGGCCGTTATTTCCCGGCCCTCAGAGAGGGTGATAAAGTAGTCTATTTCCCGGGAACGATAGTGTTAACCGCCGGAGCAATTGGCTTAAGTCGAACTGGAGGCTCCTTTGCTCCCCAACAAACCAACGCGGCAATCGTCGTTCCCGATACCAGAGTCCTCAGGATCGCGAACCCGATTATTGTTCACTCCGGACACTGGGATAAAAACTCAATCAATGGAAAAGCGCTGGCGGTGTTGGGGTACAAAAATTTACCCGGACCGATTGCCACAGCCGCAACAAGGGGTCTTTTTTTACCAGTGGAATGGAATCGTTATAACATCAATGAGCCAGAGCAACAAGAACTTGTTACCTTCCTTGTTGAGCACTCTAATCTTTATAAAGATCAAAACGGAACTGTTGTCAAGAGCATGCTTTTACCTAGTGGCCAAAGAAGCGTCACTATAAAAAACCTTGAAACGCACGAAGAATCACGCTGTATTATTACTGCCTTTTTTAGCAATAACGCCAAACCCTGAAAAAAGCCCTGCGGACTGATCCCGAAGGGATCCCTTCGGGACACCGTGGCCTCTCTCATTGTCCTGGCAGGACAAACATCCTGTACAAAAAGATCAATTCATCCACGAATTTAGAGCCGTGGTTTTCCTGATGCCAAGATAAACTCTTCAAACCGCCGATAAAGCCGTTCTATCATCCGGATCAATTCCTTTTTCTGCCGCAACCGGAGAACGGTCTTGTTAAGAAGGTCTCTCCTTTTTTTCTTAAAACCCAATGATCGGAAAAAGCTTCTTCTGGACCGGTCGCTCGGAGGGGCGGAAAAGTTCTCCTGCAAAATCAGATGCCATTTTTTAACCATCGCCGGGGAAATTCCGAAAGACGTTTCTTCCGGTAAAATTTCTGCCAAAAAGTCTACCTTTTCCTGCCAATTGTCTATCCTTGGGTAAAAAAGTTCATCCTCCAAAAGCTTTAGAGCCACATGCAGTCGAAGATGTTCTTTTTTACCAAGACCGGCCCCCAGATCTCTCACTCTCGGGTCGTTAAAAATAAAATCTTGCCTGAACCGGTCAACAAAAGAATGAAATTTCACCCCGGACCAGAAAGAACTCTTTTCCTTGAGAATCCCATCAATGGTAACATTCCAAAAATGAGTCTCGCTTCTTTTAATCACCCCCAAGTAACGGATGTCCGGAAAAAGGCTGCCGATAAAAAACTCCTGTTTATTTTTACCGCCAAACAACGCCTCGAAAGCCTTTTCGGCAAAAACCGCGTGAGTGATTTCATCCGCCATAATTTTCAAAAAAGAACGCTTTTCTCTTTTTCTCCTTCAAAAGATGTTCGTAAGATATAAACATCGCTGTGAAACTCGTCTGTACCCACCAGCTCAGCCTTTTCCTGCAAGATCGCCTCAAACGGCCGGCAAACCGGACAGCCGTCCTCCTGAGGGCATTTAAACCGGCCTAACTGCCGGGCAAGCTTAATCTCTTTAGCAATTTTTAAGATCTGATTATAAGCAGAGTCCGCTTGGGGAAGTTTCTGCTCTTCTAAACCGGTTTCTCCCTCCAAATACCAATAGCTCGCTTTTTCTACCGGCCGGTCCTGACAATTACTGACTAAAAGCAAGTAGATTGGCAACTGTAAAGAGCTGTCGTATTCCTTGTTTTTGCCGGTTTTAAAGTCAATGATGTGAACCGCTTCAGTTTCCGGCAAATATTCTAACCAGTCAATCTTGCCGCAAAGAATAATATTGTCTTTTTCTGAAAGCCAGAAATAGGGCAAATTGGCCTTAATCTTAACCGCCAGTTTTTTGATCGGCCCGGGATTATCTAAAATTCTTTTCAACATTGCCTTGCCCCGGTCTTTATATTTCTTTTCCACAGCATCGTTGGAGAAACCTCCTTTTTTACCGCTTATTTTCCTCCAGGCGGTTTCAAACTCTTCCGACAGCGACCGCCTTAAACGATCTTCCACCGGCAGCGAGGAAAGGGATTCGACCACTTCATGGACTGCCTGGCCTAAAGAAAGCGGCGGACTGATCAACTTAATCTTGTGCCCGCTTGCCGGGTCCCGGTAAACGTTTTTCAAAAAATAGGCGCGGGGGCATTTTAAAAAATCACTGATAGAGCTGTGGGAAACCCAAACTGCGGTATACTTATCATTGTTCGAATCAGCCATGGTTTAGTTTATCACATAGGGGCGTTTTTACCGCCTTAAAACAAAAATGATTCTTTCCGAAGATCAAAAAAAAGTATTAAACAAGCTTTTGTCCTGGTTTAAAAAAAGGGGAAAGACAAGCCATATCACCTTAGGCGGCTACGCCGGCACCGGCAAGACAACCCTTATCTCGGTTTTAAGAAAGAAAATAAACCAACAAAACGGAAAGGCAAAAGCCTCCTTCTGCAGTTATACCGGCAAAGCAGCCAGGACTCTGGAATCGAAATTAAAAGAGACGGAGTCATTCTATCCCCAAGACAGCGTCAGCACTATCCACTCCCTGATTTATTCGCCTCTGGTTAATAAAAACGAAGAAATTATCGGCTGGGAAAGAAGAAGTGAAGTGAAAACGGATTTAATCATTATTGACGAAGCCTCGATGGTCGATTTTTTTATTTGGCAAGACCTGCTTTCCTATCAAATCCCGATTATCGCTGTCGGCGACCATGGCCAACTGCCACCCATCAACGGAAGTTTCAATCTGATGGAAAAACCAATGCTCAAATTGGAAAAAATCCATCGTCAGGCGGAAAATAATCCGATCATTAAACTCTCTATTTTGGCCAGAGAAGAAGGGGAGATCCCTGAAGGCGGCTATGGCCCGAATATCTTAAAAATCCGCCGCGATTGCCCGGAATCGGGCGAGATGATCGAGCAACTGCTCCTGGATTACAACCCGGAGACCTTAATTCTCTGCGGTTACAATTCCACCCGGGTCAGAATAAATAATTTTATCAGAAAATCGCTGGATTTTGACTCTATTGAACCCCAAGTTCGGGATCGGGTAATTTGTCTGAGGAATAACCACACCAAAAAAATCTACAACGGCATGCTGGGGACAATAAAATCCATTTACCGGAAATCGGATCATTGGTATTTTGCCGAAATTCAGATGGACGGGGAAGAGGCAAGATATCAAGGTCTGATCTACGCCGATCAGTTTGGCAACAAAGATTCGGTCAATTTCACCAGTGATAGGCAACTGGCAAGAATCGGCGACCTTTTTGATTTCGGCTATGCCTTAACCGTTCACAAGGCGCAGGGCAGTGAGGCCAAAAGGGTAATCCTTTTTGAAGAAAGGTTCGGCCGGATGACTGATTCCGACTGGCGCCGCTGGCTTTATACCGGTGTTACCCGGGCGCAAGAGCAATTGTTTATCATCGGGACCTAAGAACCTCGCCTTGGCAATTCACCACGAGCTCTCAGTTTCGACTCCTCCACCAACTGATCAGTTGCCGCCCGTTCTTCTAGGCCAGCTCTTACCCTTCTCTTTTTTCGCAATCTTTCCAACTTCTCTCTCGACAACTGCCTTGGAGTAGGCGACTGATCCTTTCAACGAGCCATAATAATTTTATTAACTTATAACTGATCAACCTGATCAACCTGATCAACCTGATCAACCTGATCAACCTGATCAACCTGATTTATTTTATCCTAAAAAAGAAGCAACCGGCAAGAGGCAAAAAAACACACCAGGTACACACAAAGCAGGGAGTCCCCCTTCCCCGTCATTCTGATCCCGCCACGGTGGGGGAAGAATTCTTTTTCCTCGTCATTCTGAGCGGAGCCCCGTACCATCCCGTACGGGGCAAAGCGAAGGATCCCTTATTTACCGGTAAATTGCCAATCCCAAGGGGATCCTTCGCCCCGACGTTGCGTCGGGGACTCAGGATGACGGAGGGGAGAAAGTCATTCCGAGCGAGCTTTGCGAGACGAGGAATCTGGCGAAGCCAAGTCAGACTTGGCGAAGCGCTTGAACACTCGTTTCACTCGGTGGATCCTTCGTCATCACCCCGCAACGGCGGGATCAGGATACTGGAAAAATTTGGCAATATTTCAGTATTTCGATCCTGGAAATTTCACAGTCCACCCCCGGGGTGTAGACAGTTCTCAACAAGCCTTTTGTTCCTGAGCTTGCCGGAGGACTCGCCGTTAAAACTTGCCGACTAGGTTACGCTCCCGAGGTCTTGTCGAAAGCGAAGAATCCCCTTATCTATGCAAATTGCCTAAACAGGGGGATCCTTCTCTCCCTGAGGGATATCAGGATGACGCGGAGAGCTTAGAACCACCGAGCAAAATAACCTCGGAACAATCCAAAAAACCGGCTGTTTTATCCTAAGTTACCGCATCACTTTATCACCATCGACTCGGCCAAGCCTTTTCGGACCATTTCCGAATTAACATTAACCCCGTCAACCCAAACTACTGCCATCAAACGGCCGTAACTGTCCCGGAGAGCAATCTCGGGCACAAACTGAAGTTCAACTTCCTTGTCCTCAATCAAACCCTGCAGAAACTGCATTGCCTTAAAACCTTCTTCTGTCGAAAGCGAGGGAGAGCGGACTTCCAACAACCGGATCCTGTCATACTTGGAAATAGCAAAAGTCTCGCCGTCGACTACTTGCCAAACTTTTACCTTAATTCTTTTGGCCGGATCAAAAGTCAAAAAACTGCTGTTGCTGGCAATCTCTACTTTCTCCGCTTCCGCCTGACCGGGCAGAGGGGAAAGGGGATCCGGGGGAAAGGCGGCACCGCGGAACCAGAAGCCAACCAGAAAAAGCAAAATCAGTGAAAGTATCAAACGCAAATTACTTTTTGCCATACTTCTCAGTCTATCACAGAACCATGATCACGACTTGCCAAGATTGAAGCTCCGAGGACCCCGTGTCCTGCCTGCTCACCTCTCGTCATCCTGAGGAGTCCTTGCGACGAAGGACCTGCCTACCGGCAGGCAGGTCCACCTAGACAAGCCAACCAACACCCCGGGGCGACAATTACGATCCAGGATCGTTTGAAGATTTTCGATCCTGGATCGTGGTTTCTCTCTAGATCGTAGTCCCTCCAGCACCCCATAGGGGTGAATCCCTATCGAAGAAGTGGGGTTTTCGCTTTCCTGAAACCAAAACAGCCTCTTTTTTCAGTCAATCAAAAAAGGTATACTGCAAATAATTGTTTTTTAAATAATTTTGTATTATGACTAAAGTTTTTACCGATGAGAATTTCGAAACGGAAGTTTTAAAGTCGGCAAAAGTAGTTTTAGTTGATTTTTGGGCTCCCTGGTGCGGACCTTGCCAGATTATGGGGCCGATTATAGAAGAATTGGCCGCAGAGATGGAAGAAAAAGCAATTATCGGCAAAATGAATGTAGACGAAAACCCGAAAAAAGCCGAAGAATACCAGATCATGAGCATTCCGGCCATCCTTGTCTTCAAAAAAGGCAGCCTAATAGACCAAACTCTTGGAGTCCAATCAAAAGACAGCCTGAAGACAATCTTGTTAAAACATATGGAGGAAGAGGACAAAACTACTCAACCAGAGAAACAATCATCTGATCAAAAACCGGATGCTTAAGAGAAACTTTTTGGCCGGGAAACTTCGCCCCCGGTCCCCAGATCAAAGCGGCTGTTCTTCTTTCCGTTAACTCCGAGGACACTTTAGCGGTAATATCTTCAATCCGGCCGCCCTTCTTAAGAATCAGCGGTTCTCCGAAATCAGGTTCTTTTGTTCTTTCCTTTTTAAGGTAAATCCTGATTAATCCCAAACTTTGCCAAATTTCCTTCTTTAACCGGTCCAGTCCCTCGCCGCTGACCCCGCTGACAAAAATTCTTTGGTCTAAAGTTTTTGCCTTTTTCGCCAGCCGATCCGCTTTGCTGACCAGTTCAAGACAGGGAAGATAAGCCCTGTTCTCCGCAAAAACATCAATCATTTCATCGATTGAATTAATCGGTTCACCAAAAGAGATCTGGGCATTCTTAAGCCCGAATTCAAGGGCAACGCTGATCACCGTTTCTCGGTTAAAGGAAGAAAAAGGGTCGATAATTTCAATACCGCCCCTGGTCTTTTTGACTACTTTGATTTTCGGCTTAGAAAGATCAAGCCTGACACCGTTTTGATAAAGCTCTTCCTTGGCTTTTTCAAACCAATCAATTCTTTCCGTATCGGTAATTAAAAGAACCAAATCGGCGCTTCTGGCAGTAGAAAGAATTTTTCTCCCGCCCCCTTTTCCTTTTGCCGCCCCGGTAACTAAGCCGGGCACATCTAAAATCTGGATCCTGGCCCCCTGGTAAAACATCATCCCGGGAATCACGTTTAAAGTGGTAAAGCCATAGTCTCCAACCTTAGATTTAGCGTTAGTGATCGCGTTTAACAGGGTTGATTTCCCCGCCGACGGAGGACCGATTAAAATACAGCTGGCATCTCCCTGCTTTCTAACCCCGTAACCAGCTCCTCCTTTAGAAGATTTTTCCTCTTTTTCCCCCAGCTCCCGTTTAAGTTTGGCCGCCTTAGCCTTAAGCAAGCCCAAATAGTGTTCGGTGCCCTTATGATAAGGAGTTTCCCTGATTTCCTGCTCAAGTTTTTCGACCTTTTTAAAAACGATTTTTTTTATAACGTCCTTCTGCATGTTAAAATCTGATCAATGGATCCCCGTGGGTATAATTTGTGGTACCATCCAAACGCCTTGTTGGGGCGAACATACCCAAACCAGAAAACCAATTCATCCACGGGCAAGGCCCATGGCCTGCCTGCCGGTTTACCTGTCTGCCGACAGGCAGGCCCGCCGGTAGGAGGGCAGGCAGGTTTTCTTGGTTCACGTATAAAATCAATAAATTATTATATCAAGACAAAAGGCAAATTAATGATTTTAAAAGTAAGTCTCCTATTTCCGTTGCTCAAAAAGATATCTTTTAAAACATCCTTTTCTGTTGGAGCGGCCATTCTTTCCATTCTTCTTTCAATTACGTTAATAAAACCGGTTTCGGCGGCAGAAAACCTAAGCTGGGCGACAAATAAATACGGTATTCATGTTAATTCAAGCTTTGAAGATCTGCCCAAAGCAGCCGAACTTCTAAACAGCAACGGCGGAGATTGGGGCTGGCTAACGGTAGTCATCCGGCAGGATGAGCTTAACCAACAGCAATGGCAGGATTTTTTTAACCTCTGCCGAAGACGGCACTTAATCCCGATGATAAGATTGGCGACCGAATTGGAAAACGGCTATTGGAAAAAACCGGATCAGGAAACAATAAAAAAAACCGCTGTTTTTTTAAACTCTTTAAATTGGCCCGTTGAAACAAGATTTGTGATCATTTATAACGAGCCCAACCGGGGCGACGAATGGGGCAAAGCAACGGATTCAAAGGAATATTTTGAACTCCTGGAGTTCTCGTCCGATTATTTTCACAGCCTAAACCAAGACTTCTTTATTATTTCCGCCGGGCTGGATTTGGCCGCTCCGAATCGGCCACCGGCATTTATCTCCGCCGAGATTTTTTATCGGCAAGGTTTCATTCATAAACCTGAGGCTTTCGAAAAAATAGACGGTTTAGCCTCCCACTCATACCCCAATCATGGTTTTGTCGGCACCGCCGAAGATACCGGTAAAACCAGTATTAGGGGTTACCAGTGGGAACTAAATTATCTTAAAAGCCTCGGTCTTGACAAGGATCTGCCTGTTTTCATCACCGAAACCGGCTGGCCCCATCAAGAGGGTGGAAGGATCAGTAATTACTACCCGGCCGAAAAAGTTGCCCGGCTGATTGAAAAAGCCTTTGACTATTGGAATCAGGACGATAGGGTGATTGCCATCACCCCGTTTATCTTAAACTATCCTTTTGGTGAATTTGCCCAATTTTCCTGGCTCAACCAGGATCAAAAACCATATCCCCAATTTGAGCTGATCCAACAAACCAAAAAACAAGGACAAAAGCCGCCTCAAAAAGAAAAAGTCGTTATCAGCAAGGCCGAAGTCAGCCGGTCGCTCCCCCAAAAAATGGAGCCCCAGAAGGTAAACCTACAATACCAGTCCGAACACCCTTTGGAGGCGAACATACCGAACCAGAAAACCCATGGTTTTCTTGGTTCACATATAAAAATAAAAGGAAAAGTGACCTTGGTTAACCAAGGTCAAAATATTTGGGGAGAAGAGGGCCGTTTTTGTTTGGCCCCGGAAGAGGAAAACCCGGAAAATTTCTCCCTTTCCACTATCTGCCTGCCCGAAAAGACATTAGTAGAGCCAAACCAAGAAGCCCGCTTTGATTTCGAGATCGTCCTTGACAGAGAAACCCTCCCCGTCAGTTTCGGCTGGGAAAAAACCGGCAAAATTCAAATCGAAAAACTGCCTATTTTTCTTTTAGGGAAAACAATTTATCCGTACCAAAGGAGTTTGTTTGAAGAGATCATCGGCTTTCTAAAGCATCTCAGGATCAAGTCCGATATCTAAATCAATTACCGGAGGGACCAGCCCGCTTTGCCTAAAATCAATCTCGCTCAAGTTCCGTTCAATGCTAAGCCAAGATTCTCTCAGCTCGCTGACGGAAATTTCCACCGGCTTTTTTGATTCGACAACCGTCGGAACCGGCGTCGGCGAGGCTGAAACTACAATTTTGGCTTTCCTATCAGGCATCCTGAGATTTAGAATAACCAAGAAAATAAGGCCCGAAGCCGCCAATACCGACAGCGCCAGGATCAACCAGCCCAACTTAGTCCCCAAAAGCGGCTTGTTTTGAATCTCTTTACTAAAAACAGGAATGTCTATTGTCTGAGTTGCGTTTTCTTTATCGCTCATCTTTCTCAACTCTTTTTATAATCTCGTCCAAGAACCCCAAACCAGTCCTCAGGTTCGAGTCCGCCTCGGCAAATTTTTTCTCCGCTGTTTTCCAGCCTTTTAAAATGTCGCCTTTCCTGTTGATTTTAACTTTTTTCATCGCCGTTAAGGCTTCTTCGTGATTCCTCTTAACCAAATTAATCTTAGCCTCAACCTCGTCTAACCAGTAGATTGCCGTTTCTTTGTTGTCAACTAAATCTAAAATCTTTCCGGCAATTTCCTGCTGGAGCAGTTCCATTTTTCGGATAATCAATTCCTGTTCGGCGATGGTCATCTTAGCTAAAACAAAATAAACCGCCGTTTCCATCTGGGGATAATTTTTATTAAGCTGATCGTTTAAAAACAAAAAATCGTCCGGACTGACCGCCTCGCTTATTTTCTGACTCTGGCTTTTCAGCCACAAAAGCCAGGACCTGAGTTCGGAAACATCTTCCTCAACCAAATATTGGTTGGCTCTGGTATAGAGAAAGTCAAAATAAATAACCAAAAAGTCGTTTCTGTCCGTCAAAAAAGATTTCAGTTTGGATAGCAGGATCTCCCTGGTCTGAAGTGTTTTTTGGTTTAAGTAGGCCTGGCGGGCAGAAAAGTATTCCTGGCTGGAACGGACATAATTATCCCTCCTGCCCAAGTATTCGTCGCTCTGAGCCCTAACTCCGAACAGAGAAGCAACCAACCCCAAAAATAATAGGGGAGTGATACATAAACCAAGAAAACCATAATCCGCCGGCTGGCGGATTAAACCCGTGGATGAATTGGTTTTCTGGTTCAGTATTTTCGCCCCAACGGAGCGTTTGGATTGGTACCATAGATTTACTCCATGGGACTCCAACATTAAAAATTTTTTTCCAATCAAATCAGCTGGCATTTTAAACACCCTTTTTATTATTAAACACTAATTCAGAAAAAAAACCAAGCGAAGCCAAGTCAGACTTGGCGAAGCATAATTGCTAAATTGTTGAATTGTTGAATTGATTAGATGAACAAATAGTTATTGGCTGTTTTCGTCATCCTGATTCCCGACGTTACGTCGGGATGAAGGATCCCCTTTGGATTAGAGCAAGTTGCCGGTCTCATGGGGATTCTTCTCTCCCTGAGGGAGCTCAGAATGACGGCAGAGAGAGCTTGGAGTGACACTCCTTCCGTCATCCTGAGTCCCCGACGTAACGTCGGGGCGAAGGATCCCCGCCCGCAACGCCT
>JAHJSD010000063.1 GCA_018830585.1 Patescibacteria group bacterium | reverse complement strand
TGGCATCCTCGTTTGCAGCTAAAAAAAACATATCCCTTAATCTATCCTGCTTATTCCAAAAGAAACTTTTTCTGGCAAATGCAGATAAGCAAGTTTTGTATAGAAAAAAGGGTAATACCTCTTAACCCTTTTATGTTGTTTAGGTATTTTTTGGGAGATTTAGTTCCAAGAGAGACGATTTATCGGTCTAATAATAATATTGTGCGGATAAGCGACGGGGTTTGGGTTTTTGGCGAAGTGAGCGATGGAGTCTTGGCCGAGGCAAAAATGAAAAAAGAAGCGGGAGGAGAAGTAAAATTCTTTAAAATTATTGACGGAAACCCGGTTAAATTTAGGAAAATTCCTCTAAAAAGTATTAAGTTTGAAGATGATTTAGGAAAGTATCAGCACGTCTTAGAGAGTAACAATAAAGAATGACAGGAGCAGGATTAAATGAAAAACAGCGAGAGTGGCTTGTTGAATTTCAGCGCAACCATGACTCGGTACTTGGTAGGCGAGTTGCCGCAAGAGTTGAAGGAATGACTATGGAACAACGTTTTCGAGCCGCTAAGCGTTTTTGGTTTGCACACCCCCGGGGTGGGTTAGGTTGACACCTAAGGAATTATATGATTCGCAGGCAGACTTGGCGAACCCGGAGATTGTCCTTTTTCCAAAAAATATTCTTTCAGCATAGATTTTAAAGTAGTTTTTCCCTTGGTTGTTTTAAAATATTTTTCTCGCCGCTTGGCATCCTTCTTGTTCCGATAAGCTTCGTAAAAAATTAATTCGAAGGGATCGTAAAATTTCGTTGATAGCACTTCTTTGCTATTGTGTTTTTGGAGTCTTTTCCTTAAACTTCTGGTAAAACCAGTGTAAAGAAAGTTTTTTGTTTTGCTCTTCAAAACATAAACGTGGTAGAGTTTCATTGAAGTTTTGGGGCGCACCACTCGTTAGCTATCTTTAGCTTTTTTCGTGGCAAGAAATTTAATGCTGATTACTTCTAAGATATCACAGTAATTAGATTCCATTGGAGTTTTGGGGCGTACCGTTCGGTATACCCCTCACTGCCGTTTGTTGATGGGCGAAGCCATGCGCCGAATGGTGCGTGGTTGCGGGGCCAGGGGTCCCGCC
Source organism: Patescibacteria group bacterium (assembly GCA_018830585.1). Lineage (GTDB taxonomy): Bacteria > Patescibacteriota > Microgenomatia > UBA12405 > JAHJSD01 > JAHJSD01. The sequence goes on along the minus strand of JAHJSD010000063.1, from coordinate 9,825 downwards.
CAATCTTAGCACTCGCCTTTTCAGTATTACTCATACACGGCTCGTGTTGCGATTTTCGGCGGGCAGGCGAACCTGGAGGTTCTCGAAGCTCCATAACAAAACAAAAGCCGGGCCAAAAGGCCCGGTTTGTTTTGTTGCGGGGCCAGGGGTCGAACCTGGTCTCTGAGGTTATGGGCCTCAGGTGCGGCCGTACACTACCCCGCGCTGTGATGGTGGTAACGTATTCTATGGTTAATTCGCTTTATTGTCAAATTCTCAGTTCCTGCCGAAAAAGAGATTTTGCCATTCTTTCCAGACAGGAACCTGATCATATTTTTCCCCTTTCGGTTCCAAAGCAGAGAGGTCAGGTATCGTGGGAATCAAAAAAACCAAGTCTTTTTCTTTAAACATGCCCAACTTTTCGCGAGCTTCTCTCTGGATAAATTCATCAGTTTGGTAATACTCTTTTTTTTTGCTGAGGTCCCTTTCCTCCTCCTCTAACATTCCCAGGGCGCTCTCCATCTGTTTAATTTCGTTTTTGGTCCTAAGCCAGAGATTCAGTTTCTGGGCGATCTGGCTGGCCATCAAAGCTAAGGGAATAAAAAAAAGAACCATCCTCTTAATCATTTTTAGCTATTGTAACGAATCCTAATCCATGATATTATAAGTTTGTATGAATCAAGATTTGTCCTTAGAAAACGCAATTAGGAGATTTATCGACCGGTTAAAATCCTTAGGTCGTTCCAATAACACCATTGTAGCATACCAGGGCGACCTGAATCAGTTGGCCGCTTTTTTGAAAGAGCAAGCGGTTGAAAATGTTGACCAGATAAAAACCGAGCTGATAGAAAGTTTCAAAGACCACTTGGGCAAGAACGGTTATACTCCGAAATCTATTTCCAGGAAACTTAACTCGGTTAAAAGCATTTTCCGCTTTTTAGTGGAAGAGGAAGTTTTGGATAGAGATTTTTCCCGGGCAGTTAAACACCCGAAAGTAAATAACGATCTGCCCCGGGTGTTAAAACCGATGGAATACCGTGCTTTGCGGGATATCTGCCGACAGGACAAAAGAACTTTAGCCATTGTCGAGCTGATGCTTCAGGTAGGATTAAGAATCAGCGAAGTGGCCAATTTGCGTCTTGACAATATCAAAGAGAAAGAACTGGTAATTGAGGCCTACGAAAGCCACGCCCGAAGGATGGTTCCTCTTAATCAGCCGGCGAGTAAAGCAATAGAGGATTATCTAAGAGAGAGACAAACTTCCAAATCGCGGTATCTTTTTGTCACCAAAACCGGAAGACAGCTTTTGGTCAGGAATATCAGAAGTATTCTCAACCGTTATTTTGAAAAAGCCGGCCTTCAGGGGGTCAAGGTTAACGATCTGAGGAATACTTTTATCGTTGAACAACTTTCAGCCGGCGTCCCTTTGGATGTGATCAGCCGGATTGTTGGCCACAAACGTCTTTCGACTACGGAAAGGTACTTGGGGCTGGTAAGCAAAAGCCAAGAAGAAGTATTCACCTTGAAAGAACTATAGGCCGTGTCGACAGCGAAGCGCCACCTTTTCCGATATTCCGATTTCTTTGGGCGAATGATAAACACCTATTTGTCCTATCGGTCTTATTTCTTTCGGTTCTACCCATGAACCGGAACACCATCTACATAAGTCTATAGGGCTTCACCCTAAATCGAGCTTTGCCAATAAACCAAATGCCATTAGTTTTAAGATTTAAGATCACTTTTAACCTTTAAGATAAAATTGATTGAAAATCAATTTTCATTTCTTCTTTGGTTTTGGGTCATTGGGGAAATTGGTGCTTATTTAGACCTGCCTGCCCACCACAGGCGGGCCTGCCTGTCGGCAGACAGGTAAACCGGCAGGCAGGAATTAGGTCATTTTTAGTCTTAATCAATACTTTCTCCGAAGAGCTTTTAGGTCTGAGATCTGCTGGCGATCTCTTTTTCGACTACCTCGGCCGGTCTTCCGTATTTTAAAATACTCAGTCTTTTGATTGTTTCCGCCAATTTCGGGTTTCTTCTCTGTTTGTCCTCTTCCATGTCCTTGGTTGTGTCTATGGAAAATGGCGTCACCGGCTCGCCGTTGACAATGGTTTTTATATAAGCGTGGAACCTTTCGACGTTGATCAAATCCTCTTCCGAAAAAACCGGCTGGAACTCGCGGGCTAAATAATTGGCGTCGGAAACGCCGACTCTGAAGCTGATAATTGTCCCGGTATTGCCAAAAATGGCATTTTTGACCTCTTCCTCTATCTGTCCGATAAACTGGTTGGCCACGGCCAAATTAAGGTGGTATTTTCTTGCTTCGGAGAGAATTTGGGCAAAATCGGGTGTGGCAAAATTCTGGAACTCATCGACGTAAAGATAAAAATTTCTTCTTTGCTCTTCCGGGATATCTTGCCGGCTCATTGCCGCCATCAGGATTCTCGGTACCAGCAGCAATCCCAAGAAGGAGGAATTTTCTTCCCCGATCTTTCCCTTAGCCAAGTTGATAATCAATATTTTACCCTCATCCATTACTTTCCTAAAATCAAAGGAAGATTTTGATTGCCCGATAATATTTCGGATCATCTTGTTGGTAACAAAACGGCCGAATTTGGAAACAATGTAGTCAAGCACTTCGGATTTATGGAAATCGGAAGTGTGGGCAATCTGTTCGGTCCAATACTCTCTGACTACGGTGTCTTTTACCTTAGGCAGTATTTTCCGTAAATAAGCCCCGTCCGGGTTTTGTAGAATTTTTACCACTTCCATAAAAGTAGCCCCCGGCTCATACATGGCGGTGAGCATGGCATTCCTGACCGCGTGTTCAAATCTGGGTCCGACAATACCGGTTTTATAAGGGTCGAAAAGTTTATACATTAGGTTGATCACCGCTGTTGCGGCAAAATGTTTTTGGTCTTCCGTTTCCGCCTCCAACAGGTTCAGCCCCATCGGTCTTTCCGTTTCCGAAGGATCAAAATAAATCACGTCCTCAGCTCTTTCCGGGGGGATATATTCTAAAATTTGTTCCGAGAGGTCGTGGGGGTCGATCAAACAGATGCCTCTGCCGGCGTTGATATCCTGGATAATCATTTCTTTTTGGAGTTCGGATTTTCCGGTGCCGGTTTTGCCGATAATGTAAATATGCCTTTGCCGGTCCGAGTCCTGGATATAAACAGGCTTTTCCATTCCCCGGTAACTGCTTTTTCCAAGATACATCCCCGAAGTTGGTAAATTAGCCGGCGGCGGGGCCGGTTTGGCTTTAAGCCAGTATATGTTGGGCGTCTCGATCATTTTGTTGGGGAAGTGGTACATCGAGGCGATCTCTTCGCTGTTGAGAACCGTCCTTCCGCCCCACCAAAGGACCGGCTGGTAGCGGTAGATAAAATCAACCATAAACGAGTACTTAAACCGGATTTTTTTACTGCTTAAATTGTTCCAGGGAGAATCAAACTGGGCGAAGGAGGATTTAATATTGCCCAACCTGGCTTTGGCAATTTCCATATCCGGGGCGCAAACAATAATCCTGATCGAGGTTTCAAAGCCGGGCTTGGTGCATTTGGTTTCAACCGCTTCAAGAGTCCTGGCATCAACCTTAAAACTGGCTTTTTCCGGGTCTGCCTCCTGTTTTTTAGTATCGCTGATAAATCTCTTGCCGGACTTTTGCCAACTGCTGTCGGCCGGACTGATCAGGATTTGAACCGCGGCTCCTTCACCTTGCTCAAGTTTGGCCATGGCCGAGGTGATCCCTGAAATCGGGTCGGTGGGTAATTCTTTATAAGTTTTCAGCGGGTAAAACTCTTCTTTTTTCGCCACCAACCAGCTGTAAACTACCTTGCCTTTCTCGTTGAAAATATTATGCTCTTCAACTTCCTTTATCTCCGCGTCGGAGTATCCGCCGTGGATTTGTCTTTCTACCAGCTCTTTTATTTTTCTGTGGCAGGAAATATAAAACTTGATTTCTCCGCCGGTGCTGACCAGCTCCAACGATATGTGCGGCTGGGTTTTAAGAAACTTAAATTTGCCTCCTGTTTTAATTGAACTGAGCGAAGAAATAATCTGCTCCATGGCATCAATCTTGACCTCGTTATTTTTAGGAATGGCGATTTGGAGCAGAACAAACTTCAGGGCGTCTTCTTCTCTTTTCCGCCAGCGCCACCAGACTACCAGCCCGTAGAGGAATATTGCTAAACCGACCAACAACAAGGCGATCAGCAACAGGGCGGCAGTGTAATAAAATACCGCATTTTGAACCCGCTCAATAATATTTTCCATTATTGGTTGTCTCCTGAAGTACTGTCCTCTTTTAATTTAACCTGTTCCGGTTTCATTTTGATTAGTCTAAGGCACCACTCCGCCAGCCAGCGGATCGCCTCGGTCACTTTTTGGCTTAAGCCGTAAAGCAGCTGCTGTCTGTCCAAAGGCAAAACTATTTTTGGCTTTTTCGCCGAAGGTGCGGTTACCAAAACCTGCCCGGTGGCATCATCGGTAACCGGTTTGGAAAGATAGAGGTCTCCTTTTTCTACTTTTTCCAGCCAGGTATCAACTTCTTTGGAGATTTTGGTTTCGAGTTTCCTGACAACCTTTTGTGCCCCTTCCGGAGTTTGCCGGATAAAAATTCTTTCCTTTTCAACCATTTTATTGCTCTAATTTTAAGTATATCTTACTGAAATTTCTAAGGAGATCGACCTTTAGATCCTTGCTTCATGAAATCAATGAGTAAATTGACAAATAATTAAATGTGTAAAAATGACTAAATGACTAAATACCCCCCTTTTTTTTATCTTATCTCCGCCTTCTTTTCCTTCAAAAAATTGCTCCAGCTTTCGATAAATTCAGTGATAGTCAAAAAAGGGATATCGACTATGGCGGTAAAAAAAACGCTGACAATGTTATATTCTTTCCATTTGACCGAGAGCCATTGGCCCAACTTGGCAACCGGGATTGAAAGCACGTCTAAAAAAAACTGTGAAAAACTGGTTTTTTCTTCAATAATCATTTCCTTGGCTCTTTGCCGGATAATCAAGGCGGCAAAAACAATCATCGCCACATTCAAAGTGTCAATATAGAGAGAAGTTACCGGCACTCTGGCTATTTGGAAGATCCAGAAAACCAAAGCCATCGAGATCAAGCTGGTCAAAGCGTAAAGCAATCCGATTGTCAGGCTTATGATCCAGCCTTTTTTCTTTCTTGCCTTGATTTCATAAATATCTTTTTCCTCGCTTTTATAAACGATTTTATTAGTTTCTTTAACCACTCTGGTAAAATTTTCTTCGCCGGGCGGTTTGATAATAATTACTAACAAAAACATTACCGCCGTCGGGATTAAAATATCAACTAAGACTGCCAGTGGACTGAACTTGCCGTAAAAAAGTTTGGCCAAAGGCACTTCAATGACAAAGAGCGAAAATGCCCCGGCGACAAAAATGGAAAGGGTTGAGTAAATAGCCGCTCTGGTCAATCTGGATTTCAAGGTGGACAATCTTTCATCATAAGACTTCTTGACCTGCGGTTCCAGCAGGGCGGGGTCGGAAAAAGTTTCGCTAATTGTCTCCGGATGGTCGGACAGCTTTTCCAAAATATCGCCTAAGATTAAGTAAACAGTATCGTATTTTTCGCATATCTTCTGAAAATGGCTGGAAAAAGGATGGGCGAGGTCATCTTCGATCCTTTTCCGTAAATCAGTGATATTTTTGGTGATCTTTTCTAACTGCGCTTCTTCCATGTTGGTCCAATTGGGAAAATAGCGGTATTTGATCAAGTGATAGCTGATCAAAGGAGCGTCAAGATGAAACAAAGCCCTATGCACGGCGATATAGGTTTGCAGTCTTTTTTCCTCTTCGGACAAATCCGTGCCGGGGGCAACCCTGATCCCTTCCAGAATCGTTTCGGTCATAAAATTAATCAGCAGATTTTCCTTTAACGGAGGTTCCAAAGTGTCTTCTATCTCCGAGGCGGCAACCTCAAGCAGCCAGTTGTAAAGATTTATTTTATCTTTGATATTGGCCGAGCCGTAAAGGGGATTGTTTTCCAGAATATAAATATATTTTCTCAAGACTTTTTCCACTTCGCCGATTTTAGCTTGGGGAATTTTATCATTGGTAAAATGGCCTCCTCTTATTAACTCCAAGACCATTGGTTCGGCGGCTTTATGCGGGTCAACGTTGGGGATGGGGATCAGTTTTTGACGGGACATTTCCGAAATCAGCCTTCTTTTCAGAACCCGTTCGATTGCTCCCCGGCGGATCAGGTGTTCTTCTTTCCAGTCGATTATTTTTCTTACCTTCTCGTAAAGAAGGGCTACCTTGGAAGCGATTTCGTCGACATGAACCGTAGCAATTTCCCCCCTGGGCTTTAAATGGTCAAGCACTCTTTGATAATTTTCGACCAGTTTTTGACCCCCGGCGGAAAGCAGGCTTTCGGTGATGGGATTATTTTTTCCCTCTTCGGTTTGGAAAATTACTCCGTTGCTGTCCATTGGGAAAATCTTAAATGAATCAATGATCAAATGGATAAGTGATTAAACCTAACTGCTATATTTTACCACTTAAAAGAAACAATTATCCATCGTCCAACATTTATCATTTAACCTTACGAGTTTCGCACTTGTGCACTATAACTGTCATTGCGAGGGAGCGCCAGCGACCGCGGCAATCTCAGTTCGTTTGCCACCAGATCGCCACGCTCTCCCGATCGGATCGGGATCGCTCGCGATGACAGAAAGCGCGAAACTTGTGAACCTTTAAAAATTAGAATTTTCTGTCAAACGACCAAATACTCTCTTCTTTGCCGATGATTTTCTTGGTTTATCTATAAACACCTATTTTTCCTATCGGTCTTATTCCTTTCGGTTTTACCCATAAACCGGAACGACCTCCTCCTTCCCCGTCATTCTGATCTCGTTCTGCGGGGGAAGAATCTATCGAGTGAAAACGAGCGTTTCCCTTCCCGTCATTCCGATCCTGAGCGGTTCGACATGTTTACCCTGAGTGAGCCGAAGGGCTCGCTGTTGAACTTGTCGAAGGAGACGAGGAATCTAGCGAAGCGTGCTCTTTCTCTGCCTGCCTGTCAAGCTTTGAAAACGGGATCTGCTCGGGACCCGGATTTTTTTAAAAATAAAACCGAGAAAGAAAGAATTGTCACCAGCGCCTCGGTAGAGACGGTGATCCAGGCGGCGGCAATAATCCCTGTTCTGGGAATAAAATAAAGGTTCAATATCAGGTTCCAAAATAGGGCCAAAAGACCGATCTTCAGAGAGTCGGTCTGCCGGTTTAAAGCGATCAAAGAGAACCCAAAAAGGTGGTTTAAATATGAAAACAGCAAAGCAGGGACCAATATTCTTAAAATCACTGCCGAACCGGCGAAATCCCTTCCGGCGATCAGTAAAACAGCCGGCTTTCCCAAAAAGAACACCGCCGGGATCAGAAAAAGCACCGTCAAGCAGGAGAGGCTCAGCCCGATTTTAAGCAGTTTGGTAAAATCCTTTTCCGGATTTTTTGACAAAATCGGGAAGATAGAATTGCTTAAAAAGTAAGCGGGCAGAACCAGATTGCCGTATATCTTGTAAGCCAAACCATAAAGTCCCACCTGGGCCGGGCCCAGATAGTTTTTGATTACCAAAGAGTCAATTGCCTGGTCATAGACGGAAAAAAGAATTAACAAAGCCCCCACCGGCAGGGACTCTCTGATTAAATGGCCGACCACTTTTTTATCGACTCTGTGTTTGCCCGGGATCAGTTTTTTAAAGGCAAAAAAGGAAAGCAAAATAGAAAAAATTTTACTGCCGTACCAGCCTAAGATCGGAGAGAGCAGTCCCAAGTTTGTTTTGAGAAATAGGTAGGTGAGTAACAAAAATAACAGAGAAGAAAAAACGCTGATTTTTGCCTTAATTCCCATTTTGACAAAACTCAAAAAGACTACCTCGAAACTGGATTCGACGATAATGGCCACTATCAGAGGCAGCGAGATAAGGGAAATTAAACGCAGATCAGAGAAGATTTTAAAAGAGCCGACGATCACTAAGCTTAAAAAGGTAATCAGGCAGGCCAAAATTAACCGGAGGCTGAAAAGGGATCCAAAGACACCGCCCTTATCTTTACTTTTGGCCAATTCTCTTACTCCGATAATTTGAGTGCCCCAGTTGCCAAAACTGACCATCAGGTTGATAAAAGCAAATAAGAAAACATAAAGCCCGTAATTACTAGGACCTAATTTTCTGGTGATTAGGGCGGTAATCAACAGTGAAGTTACCAGTCCGATTGCTTTTCCGATCAGCTGGATTCCGGAGTTGGCGATGATTTTCTTCAGCACGCTCCAATTTTACTCTATCAACCCTGCCGCCTTCCAGGGCGGGCCGCAGTTGCCCGCGCCCTTTGTTTTCTTAACGACAAAACCTATACTTGCTTAATGCTTAATGCTTAATGCTTAATGCTTAATGCTTAATGCTTAATGCTTAATGCTTAATAAATTGTTAATTGCTGAAAGAATTTCTCGATTCGCAGACTCACTCGAAAGATAAAGGGTTTTGGTCTGTTTTCATAGTTCCTATTTCCTAATTCCTAATGCCTATGCCTAATTCCCAATGTTTAATGACAAATGGCAAACCTGCCTGCCCCGTACCGTCTGGTGCAGGGCCTGCCGGCAGGCAGGTGACCAAATAAAGAAAGAGTGTTTAATGCTAAATGCTAAATGTTAAATCTTCTCGATTGTCTTTTTCCAAAGCAATGTTTTCTCTGCAATAAGAAAGGGAGCTATCTGTGTCTTGCTTGTCAATCTTCCCTTAACTACCAAAAAGAGCAATTTTGCCCCGTCTGTGCCCGGTTGTCGCTTTTAGGTTTTACCCATCCGGCCTGCTTAAGAAAAAAAGGCCTTGACGGACTGGTCAGCCTTTTTTCTTTTCGTTCTCCGATCGGAAAAATGCTCAAAAGTTTCAAATATCATCAGGTAAGAGAGCTGGAGAGTTCTTTGGTGGACTTAGCCACTCTCGGTTTGTCCGGAAATAAGATTCTGAAACTCTGGCGCCGGGAGCTCTTTACTTTCACTTCGGTTCCGCTTTTCCCGGCCCGCCGCTTGTGGCGGGGTTTTGATCAGAGCGAAAGAATGCTAAAAGGAATCTGTCTAAAGCTAAACTTGCCTTTTAAAGAAAATGTTTTAGAGCGCCGTAGGTGGACTAGAGAGCAGGCTAAATTGACGGCTAAAAAGAGGTTAAAAAATATTATCGGCGCTTTTGCCGCGGTCAATAAAACTTCAGTTAAAAATCAAAATTGGGTTATTTTCGACGATGTTTGGACTACCGGCTCAACCCTGAAAGAATCGGCTAAAGTCTTAAAAACTTCCGGCGCCAAACAAGTTTGGGCTCTAACCCTCTGCCGTTAATCTTCACTCTTCACACCCCCGGGGTGGGTTAGGTTGACACCTCGGTAAATTTATTCCAAGATAGCGAAAACCAGGGACTGTTGTGTCCTTCCGTAACCGTCCGCCGCCAAAGGCTAAGGACAGCGAAGGAGGATCCCAAAGGGATCCCTTCGGGATTAGGTCTCGGTTTTTCAATGATAACCACCTATTTTTCCTATCTGTCCTATTGGTCTTATCGCTTCCGGTTCTACCCATAAACTAAAATACCCCCGCAATGGTAGGGGAAGGATCCACCTTCCCCGTCATTCTGACCCGCCCAAAGCTATGCAGTTGCTGGCGGGGAAGAATCCTCTAATCGTTGGCACTTTGCTTTTCCCAAGGGGACCTGCCTGCCGGCAGGCAGGTCCTTCGTCATCGGAATTCCCCCGTACCACCACAGTACCACGTAGGGTACATGGCAGGTGCGGTACAGGGCTCCGCTCAGGATGACGA
>JAHJSD010000062.1 GCA_018830585.1 Patescibacteria group bacterium | reverse complement strand
TCGTCATCCTGAGGAATTCTGATGACGAAGGATCCCGTTGGGAGGAGCAAATTGCCTGAAGATTAGGGGATTCTTCCCCATTCGACAAAGCCTCAGGGTCAGAATGACGCTCTCCCTTGTTCGTCATCCTGAGGAATTCTGATGACGAAGGATCCCGTTGGGAGGAGCAAATTGCCTGAAGATTAGGGGATTCTTCCCCATTCGACAAAGCCTCAGGGTCAGAATGACGCTGGATGAGGGATTCTTTCCTCCCTAATGGAGAGCAGGATGACCGAGAAGTGAAACCTGAACGAGGAGTCTTTTTATAACACTAAAAGGGACGATCGGCCCTTTTAGTGTTATTTCTTACTACCCTCTTCCCTATCCTCTTCTTCTTGTTTTCTCAAACAAGCCATGGCGGCGACTTGGTCGGATTTGTTTTTCAGCCTCATCAGGATCACTCCTTGAGTGGCCCGGCTTAAAACAGGAATATTCTTGGTCGGCAATTTAATCATCTGGGCTTTTTTGGAAGTCAGGATTACCTGAACCTCTTTTTCGTTAATTACCTTAGCACAAGCGACTTTGCCGGTTTTTTCGCTAATATTAGCTACTTTTACCCCAACCCCGCCCCGTTTTTGCAGGGGGTAAAGATAAACGTTGGTTCTTTTGCCGATACCGTTTTCGGTTACTACCAACAGATGTCTAAAAACTTTTTTCCTTCCGTCTTTCGGCTTGGGTAATTTTTCGGGGATAAGGTCGGCGTTGACGACAATGTTTCCCGGCTTCAGGTCGATCCCTTTTACCCCCTGGGCTTCCCGGCCCATGGATCTGACGTCTTTTTCCGAAAATCTAATGCATTTATCTTCTTTGGTGACCAAGAAAACCTGATTTTCCCCGCTGGTAACCTTGGCCTCTATCAACTCATCGTCGCCTTTCAGTTTTATGGCAATCAGGCCCGAGGACCTGATCTTTTCAAATTGGCTAATCCTGGTTTTCTTAACGATCCCTTTCTGGGTAACCATGAAAACGAATTTTTCTTCTCCCTTTTTCGGCTTGCTTGATCTTTTTAAAACCGCCTGAACTTTTTCGTCCTGCTCGATATTGATTAAATTTATGATCGCCTGCCCCTTTGACTGTCTGGATCCTTCCGGCAGTTCCCAGGCGCGCATCTGGAAAACCTTGCCCTTGTTGGTAAAGAAAAGTAAACGGTCATGGTTGGAGCCGGCGACCAGGTGTTCGATTTCATCTTCTCCTTTGGTAGTCATGCCGATAACTCCCTTCCCTCCCCTTCTTTGAGTTCGGTAAGTTTCCCTTAAAACTCTTTTGGCGTAGCCTGTTTTAGTGATGGTAACAAGCACTTCCCTGTCGGGAATCAGGTCTTCCTCGCTGAAGTCATCCAAGCCTCTGGCGAAGATTTTGGTTTTTCTGGCATCAGCGTACTTGGTTTTGATCTCGACTAATTCTTCGTTGATGGTTTTAATCATTACCGCCGGCTGGGTAAGCAAGTCTCTCAGTCCGGTCAGAACTTGCTGGACTTCTTTATATTCGGCTTCTATTTTTTGCCTTTCCAGGGCGGCTAACCTTCTTAATTGCATATCTAAAATCGCCACCGATTGGATGTCGGTCAGATTAAACTTGTCCATTAAATTTTTCTTGGCGACGTCGGCATCTTTTGATTTTCTGATGGTTTCAATTACCTCGTCCAAGTTGTCCAGAGCGATTTTTAAACCTTCTAAAATATGGGCTCTGAATTTAGCTTCTTTGAAATCAAAAATGGTTCTCCGCCTGATTGTTTCCTGCCGGTGTCTCAAGTAGAGAAGCAAAAATTGTCTTAAGGTCAGGGTTTGCGGAACCCCGTCTACCAAAGCTAACATGTTGGCAGGATAATTGATTTGCAAGGAGGTGTATTTATAAAGCTTATTTAAAACCGATTTTGGCCGGGAAGCTCTTTTTAACTCGACGACAACCCGGATCCCTCTGCGGTCCGATTCGTCTCTGAGGTCGGAAATGCCGATAATTTTTTTATTACGAACTAAATCGGCAATTTTGGCCACCAAGGCGGCTTTGTTGACTTGATACGGGATTTCGGTGACAATAATTCTGAATTTGCCCCCTTTGCCTTCTTCAATTTCCGCTTTGGCGCGGACGGGTATTTTGCCCCGGCCGGTAGTGTAGATCTGGGCGATCGCTTCTTTGCCAAAAATTTGTCCGGCAGTGGGAAAATCCGGACCTTTGACAAAGTCCATCAGTCTTTCCGAAGAAACTTCACTTTCGAATTCAAATTTCCGGGCGGCTAATTGGTTTACCTCTTCCATGATTACTTCTTCGGCAGACCTTGTTTTAGCAACGGCTATTTTTTTAAATTCTAATTCCTCGGACTCCTCTACCTTTTCTAACTTTCCTTCTTTGAGCATATAGAGGGCGGCCTCCATCACCTCGGTTAAATTGTGGGGCGGAATTTTTGTGGCCATACCGACAGCAATGCCGTCGGCTCCGTTTAAAAGCAGGTTTGGAATTCTGGCCGGCAGAACCGTAGGCTCTTCTAAGGTGGCGTCAAAATTTTCAATAAAGTCGACGGTTTCCTTTTTGATATCGGCGAGCATTTCTTTGGCGATTTTTGCCATTCTTGCTTCGGTGTTGTGGTTAACCAGTCCTTGACAGATAAAGGATTCTGAATGAGGAACTTTAAGTGAGTAAACCATCTGTTCCCCTGCCGGAGAAACTTCAGTTACTTGAGTAAAATAGTAATGTCTGGTTAATAGCCAGGAGATTAACACCTGGTCGTCTTTATCTAAAAGCTTTTTAAGTTTGGGAAAATAGATAAAAAGTTGTCGATAACGATCAAGATTATATTTTCCGAGCCACTCATTCCAACCCTGATCCTTATATTTGTTTCTTAAGTATTTTGCTAAATAAGGAACAAAATCCGTTTTAACCATGCCTCGACCGCTTAAGTTGGCCTTTTTAATAAGCTGGACGAGCTTGTTTTGTTTTCCGGCGGCAAAACCGATTTGTTTTGCAAAAAGCAAAATATTGTCTCCCCCAGAGATGAGCAATCTCCAGGTGCTGTTTTCTTTTTTGTCAACCCTGATTCGAGAAATAATGCCAAAGTAAAGGAGCAATATTTGGAGGTCTTCTAACAGAATTCTGCTTTTTGAGTGATAAGTTAATTGAACGGTTCTTTTGCCTAAAGCAACGCCACCGTCCCCCTCGAACAACGACTGAAGGAAAACCCTTTGAATTTGTTTAGGCGAGGCTAAAATTGATAACGGAATTCTCTTTTGCTCGCTTTTGCCTTCAAAACCGACTTTACCCATCAGTTCAAGAAAGTATTTTTGGTGGACTTGGATCTCGTAAAGAGTTTTTTTGCTTGGCAGTTTTCTTTTATAAAAACAATACTGTTTGCCGATCACCTTTTCCAAGTTATTTTTAAAAAGGTCGACAAATTTTCTATCAGTATTGTTAAAACCGCAACGGCTTGGGCTAATATAGCCTTCTGAAACCAAGGCGCCCAAAACAAAAGCGAGCTCCTTGCCTAGCTTATGATTCTTCTTGTCTTTTAAGGAATAAAGCTTGTGGCTATTAAAAGGGAAGATTCTTTGAACTATTAACCAGTCTCCCGGGTTAATGTCTTTTAACAGTTTCCAGGCGGGAGTTGGTTTGTTATCTTTGGTGAGCCAAACAGAGAGGGGGTGGTTAGTTGTACCGGAAATCTTAAGTCCGATATTGGTTTTAAGGGTCAAGGTTTGGTGTTTCCCGGAATTAAAGAATTTTTCTGTTGGCGCGATCCTGTTTTCGTGAGTTAAAACTTTAATTTTAAGATCGTGTTCGGAAGAGTCCTTTGTCTCTGGCACTAAATTATTAATTGGGACAAGCCCTTCTTGAGTTGCCACCAGGCTGTTTCCGGTTAAACAGTACCTCATCGCCGCCGGAGGATCGTTGTCAACCGAGCCGAAGTTTCCTTGGCCGTCAACCAATAGATATCTCATTGAAAACTTCTGGGCCATCCTGACCAAAGCGTCATAAACAGGCATGTCGCCGTGAGGATGGTATTTTCCCAAAACCTCACCGACAATTTTCGCCGATTTAGTATACCTGCCGCCCGGAGTTAACCCCATTTGGTGGATCGCGTACAAAATTCTCCGGTGGACCGGTTTTAAACCGTCGCGGACATCAGGCAAGGCTCTGGCGACGATAACGCTCATGGCGTAATTAAGGTAAGCCCTTTCCATTACTTCGGTGATGTTTGCTTCTTCTACTTTGCCGATTTTAGACATAAATAAATCTAAAATACTAAATTATTACCACTGGTTTCAAAACTCTTTACGTCATTGCAAGGAGTGTTAACGACGCGGCAATCTATCTTTAAAAACAAGATCGCCACACTCGCTTCACTCGTTCGCGATGACTTTTGAAACAGGTTCTTACTATTATAATTGTTATAAATATTAAAATTGTTACTGTCTAGGAACTTTTAGAGAAAAACTTTAAATTTTAAGTTTTAAATATCCAAAGTAGCCATTTTAGCGTGGGTTTGGATAAAATGACGTCTCGGCGGCACTTCAGGTCCCATTAGAGTAACAAAGACCTCGTCCGCTTTTTGAGCATCCTCAACCGTAGTTCTTTTTAAAATTCTGTTTTCCGGGTTCATGGTTGTTTCCCACAGTTGCTCGGGGTTCATTTCTCCCAACCCCTTATACCTTTGAATATCGACAGGCTTCCCTTTTTTGTTTAATTCGGTAACAAACTCTTCTTTTTCCTCTTCGGTATAAACATATTTTTCTTCTTTTCCTGATTTAATTTTGTAAAGAGGCGGTTGGGCTAAGTAAAGATAGCCGCCGTTGATGACTTCCGGCAAATGCCGGTAAAAAAAGGTTAAAAGAAGGGTGGCGATATGAGCGCCGTCGACATCGGCATCGGTCATGATGATTATCCGGTGGTATCGCAATTTTTCCCGGTTGATGCTCTCCCCTATTCCCATGCCTAAGGCGATGATTAAGTCCTTTAATTCCGGGAATTCGATTATTTTATCTATTCTGGCTTTTTCCGTATTGAGTATTTTGCCTCTTAAGGGTAAAATCGCTTGGAACTTTCGGTCTCTTCCTTGTTTAGCCGAACCGCCGGCGCTGTCTCCTTCAACGATGTAGAGTTCCGATTCTTCCGGATCTTTGGACTGACAGTCGGCTAACTTTCCCGGCAGTCCCAAAGAATCAAAAAGCCCTTTGCGGGTGATCGCTTCTCTGGCCGCCTTAGCCGCTTTTCTGGCCCTAACAGTAAGCAGAACTTTTAAGAGAACGTTTCTGGCCTCCGAGGGGTTTTCTTCAAAATAGGTACTCAAGCCTTCCTTGACTGCTTTGGCGACGAACGGCTGGGCTTCGCTGTTGCCCAGTTTGGCTTTAGTCTGGCCTTCAAATTGAAGATCTTTTGAGGGCATTTTAAGCGAGATTACTCCGGTTAGACCTTCTAAGGTGTCGTTGCCGATGATTTCTCCGTTTTTATCACCCTTACCATTAATTATTTTTTGGGAATAGTCCTTAACCGCCCTGGTCAGGGCGCTTTTAAACCCGGCCACATGAGTGCCGCCCTCCTCAGTTTTGATAATGTTAACGAAAGACAATAAGGTTTCTCTGGAACTGTCGGTGTATTGGAGAGCGATTTCAACGGTCTTGTCGTCTTCTTCCAGCTTGATGTATATCGGCGAATGGATGACAGTTTTATTTTTGTTTAAGTTTTTGATCAAAGAGACAATGCCGCCATCAAAATAGAAATGGTATTCGCTCTGGTCCTTTTCGTTGTAGAAATGGAACGAAACTCCGGGGATCAAATAAGCCCGGTCTCTTAGGGAATTTTTAACTGTTTGGGGATCAAAATCCATAGTTTCTTTAAAAATAGCCGAATCGGGCATGAAAGTGGTGGTTGACCCGGTGATTTTATCCCGGTAAAGAGCTTCTAATTTTTTGATTTTTGTCGCTTTGGTTGTAGTAACATCGGTTTTGGGAATGCCTCTGCTGTATTCCTGGGTATAAATCTTGCCGTTCCTTCTTATTTCCATTCTGAGCCACTTTGATAGAGCATTGACGACACTGGACCCGACTCCGTGCAGACCCCCGGAAACTTTATAGGCTTCGCCTTCGAATTTGCCCCCGGCATGGAGCTTGGTCATCAGAATTTCCAGAGCGGACTTTTTATATTTGGGCATGATATCTACCGGAAATCCCCGGCCGTCGTCAGCAATAGTGGCCGAACCGTCCTGGTGAATAATTACCCAGATATTTTTAGCAAAATCGGCTAAGGCTTCGTCGATAGAGTTATCTACAATCTCAAAAAGGCAACGGTGGAGTCCGGTGGTGCTGGTGCTGCCGATGTACATCGCCGGTCTTTTTCTCACCGGCGAAAGACCTTCTAAGACGATAATTTGTTTTCCGGTATATTCTGTTTGCTGGGCCATTTTTAAAATTTTAGAGCAAAAAAAGATCCTGCCAAGCAGGAACCTTTCGTGGACTTTCTATATTTCATTGTACCAAAAAAATAGCTTAAATGGCAAGTGCGGGAAGGAACGGTTTTGCGGTGCTGGGGTTTGGGTTATGGAAAACCGGGGAGAAGAGAGGTTAATGAGACTGATAAGACTAATGAGACTGATGAGACAGATGCGGAGAAGTAGTTGTTTGCAACCGAGCCGAGAAAACGGCGGGTTCACCCGTGGGGCTCTATCAAATTCACCCAATGGTATAAAATTGCTGAGGCGGAAGCCAAAACATTAAGGGACTTGTTAACTCCTAACATCGGGATTTTGACCACCCGGTCGACCTTTTTAAGAACTTCTTTGGAAACTCCGGCAGTTTCATTGCCGACTACCAGGGCAATTGGGGTTTTCGGTTTTACTTTATGATAAAAAATGCTTTTCGAAGTCAGCTCGGCGGCGACAAGAAAATAGCCCTTTTTTTTCAATTGGTCAACCAGGCCGGAAGTAGATAAATGGTGTTCCCAGGGAACCCAGCGCCAGGTGCCAATTGAAGCGCGGTGGATCTTGATGTTTGGTGGAGTGACTGATTCTCCGCAAAGATAAAGCTTTTCTGCGGCAACAGCATCGGCTAATCTAAAAAAAGAGCCGATGTTAAAAGTATCCTGGATGTTGTCGAGGACGATCGCTATTGGCAGTCTCCTTACTTTGTCAAGGTCTTGGCTGCCAGGTTTACTAACCCGCAATTGTTTGGCGTTTAACTTTAATTCCGGCATGGCCTATCGTTTTGCGATTTTAAGGCGGACCTCAGTTACATGAACCGGTGGCGCTGCTTTGCAAAGAGAGAGTTTCTTTACACTCTTTCGGCTCTTTTTTAAAGGCGGCGCAAATAGCAGTCTTAAACCCTTCGGGTGAACGGTATTCCTCCACTTTCAGGGTTTTACCCCCTATCTTAAGAGAGCTCTTCCAGGCTGTTTCCGGAGGATAAGGCTTATCGTTGATTAAAACAGTCGGCGAACTGGTAACCGAGAACTTTTCATTAAGAGCGACCTCGCCCTCTAACAGTTTGACCGCGTCGTTGCTAAAACACTGTTGTACTTTTTGCCGATCAATCCCCGTCTGATCAGCCTGAGCTTGCCAGCACTGGTCCACTTCTTCTAAAGAACAATTGTTGTTAACTGAAGAAACAAAAGACCACCATTTACTTTTGTCCTCAGCCAGATTCCAGGCGCAGATTTCTCTAATGTTCTGGTTTAGTTCTTTCTTGCCGTGAAGCGAGCAGTAATAACTGCCGTCTTCAGTGGCCATACATTCGGCGCTTTCTTGGGTCAGACACTCGTCTGCGCTCTTAGGAAGCGTTTGTTTACAGGCATCGGTGTTTTGAAAATAACCCTGCTCAACATACTGTTTACACTTTTCTTCACTGTAGAGTTGAGCTTCGCAGATTGATTTTATCTGTTCGTTATTTGTTTTCTGAATCACGTACCGTAGTTCCCAATCAACGGCGGTCCCTAAAAGGTCGGTGACCGGTTTAAGCCCGGCTTCGGCTTGGTTGCCAAAGGGACAGTAACTCATTACGAAAAATTTGACATTTGGTTTTGGGCTTTTTTCCGGGGAAAAATCGACGGTCTCGCCACTGCCGGCCGCTTGGCCGGATCCTTGGGTTTGGGAATTTTCCACTTGGCTCTCTTGGCTGACAGTCGCTCTTTTGCTCCAAACAGAGCCGGCAAAAAAAGAGGCGATAACCACTAACAAAAAAACTATGTTCTTGGCAGGGCTTTTGTTGCTTTCGGCCATTTTTTCTCCTTATTCTATAATTTTAATTGCATCAATAGGACAGGATTCAATCGCTGTCTTCAGTTCTTTGGTTATTTCTTTGGGCAGTTTTATCAACTTAGCCTTGCCTGTCTTTTTGTCTAAAGTAAAAACGCTTTCGGCCATAATAACACAAGAACCGCAACCGATACACAACTTCGGGTCAATGAAAATATCCATTTGGAACCTTAAAAACACAGGTTAACTTATCGGTCTATTATCAGGGGAGGGCTGATCTTTGTCAAGCAAGAGGCGGAGATTAAGGAAGATTATTAGCGCTTTGCCAAAGAGTCCCGGGGTTGAAGTAAGAATGAAAAAAGTAAGAGGAAGCAGAAGCAGCGGCAAAATTTTCTTCAGATTTTTATTGGGAAAGAGCCAGTCGATTTCTATAAGACAGCAGCCGACCAGAGCCCCAACAGGCACTAAAATCAGGCTGGTCCAGCCTGATTGATTTACTAAAAGCGATATTTCCCAAACAATCAAAACGGCAAAAGGGACAGAGAACTTTTTGAGCATCCTGGCTATACATGAATCAAGAAAACCATGGGTTTTTCCTCCTTCGTTAAAACTTCGGTGGACGAGACGACCCGTGGATGAATTGGTTTTCTGGTACGGCATGTTCGCCCCAACGGGGCGTTTGGATTGATACCGTAGGTTTACCTCGCGGGGTTCCACTTTTTTCATTGATCAGCAATGCTTTGCATAAATTCTAAACCCTTTTTAGCTTTTTTGGTAGAGAAGTGGTTTCTGGCCGGCTCCAGTTTGACGATTAACCAGTTGGTAACGGCATTTTTCAAATCCTGAGGATGGAGTTCGCCTTGACGGTAATCCTTAAGAAGGCTTTCAATATCCTGATAAATCTTGTTGCCGCCGAATTTTTCCGGCCGGTTGATTTCCAGTCGGCCTTTCCTTTCTCCCCAGAAAATCAAAAATTGAACCCAGTTGATAATCGGATTTAAAGCGGTTTCTTTCGGCGGACAATAGGCTTTTTGAATTTTCGCTTTTATTTCTTCGGACGAGTCATGGATGAAAATGGCCGAATCGGGCTTGGACTTGCTCATTTTTAGCTCAGTGGCAATTTCTTCCCTATCTTGTTTTAAAGCTGCTTTGTTTGGTCCATCCAATCCGGCGATTAAATTTTGGTGGATTGCTATCGGGGCAATCACCTCCCCTTTGGTATTTTTTAACGGGTTAATGGTTATTTTTTTAGCCACTTGTCTGGCAATGACATGGGCTTTTCTCTGGTCCATGCCGGCGTGGGCCAGATTAACTTTTAAGGTGAAAATATCGGCCACTTGCAGAGGCGGGTAAAAAAGGGTGGCCATATCAACATCGC
>JAHJSD010000061.1 GCA_018830585.1 Patescibacteria group bacterium | reverse complement strand
TGAAAAAAACCGGGTCTGCTTCGGTCCAGAAAAGATATCTGATTAAAGCCGGTTCATAGCCATTGTTGATAATTATCTTTTGATAATCCTGCTGATTCTGTTTCAGCCAGCCGATTGCTTCCTTATAGCCATAATGCCACCAGCGGTAAGTTTCTTTAGGATAGTGGACAAAATAGGCGTAAGCCCAGGAAGTTAGGCTCAAAAGAGAAAGCAGGGAAACCGCAACAGCGGTTAAAAATTTAAACTTTCCGCAAAGGTCAAATACTTTTTCGAAACCAAGGGCAATTAAAATAACTATCGGCGGGATCATCAAAAAAAGCCTGGTAGCCTGATTACCTCCTCCAACAGTCAAGCAGGCCGGAATCGGGGCAATCAGCAGCCAGGAAAAAACCAACCTTTTCATTTTTTGATTTTTGCTCCGCAGAAGCCGGTAGATCCCTATAAGCAAAAAAGGTAGAAATATCAGGTATAGCTGGCCAAAGCCGGGCGGGTTGTGGCGAGGGTTGGGGTCCCCGGCCAAGAACAAAAATTGAGGCGAAAAAGCGGTTAAGTAATTTGAGAAAAACTCTTTACCCCAACCAGTCATTTTATTGTAGGAAAGCCGCTCTAACGAAGGGCTAAGGCCGGTATTTCTTTTAAAAACAATTCTGTCGATCGTCTCCGGGTTATTAAAAATACTAATTAAATTAAATCTGTTCGCCGCCTGGCCAAAAAGAACCGAAATTAAAAGAGGGGTCAAAATTACCAGAAAAACCAATCCGGCAAAAGCAATCTTTTTGTCTTTTTGCTTCACTCCGAGCGTTAAGAGAAGCGAAAACCCAAACAGCGGCACAAATAGGTTGGCAACACTATAAGAATAAAAACTAAGAGCAAACCAAACTGCCGACCAAAACCATTTTCGTTTCAAAAAGGCGATTGTTCCTCCTAAAATCAGGCTTAAAAGAAGAGTCGCTTCAAAGGCGGTTCGGGAATAGTGAAGATGCCAGGGAGAGATTGCCATAATAAAGGCGGATATTATTGCCAAACCCTTTCTTTCAGACATTATCCTCACTAATTGATAGGTTAAGACAATATTAAGCAACCCCATGGCCACCGGCGCCAATCTCACCCCCCACTCGTTTAGTCCGAAAATACCAACAAAAGGAGCGGTCAGATACATCAGCAGCGGTGCCCGCCATTCCGAAAAAGAATGGACATAAACCGGAAGTTTCTGACCTAAATAATCTCTGCCGCTGGTCCAAAGCGAGTAGGCGTGATAACCGACGTCTAACTCATCACCAAAAAGCTCTAAATTGTTCAGCCGGTAAAGGCGCAAAAAGAGGGCCAAAAAAAGAATTAAAAACAGGCTCAACCTTGACTTCATCACCTGATTATAGCAATAATTTCAGATCAACCGGCAACGAGTCGACGGCAAAAGCAACCGAAGAGAAGCTTTTATTTCAAGAAAGCGAAAGCCGCGGTCCGCCAGCTGGCGGATTAGTCCAGGGATGAAACGATGTAAATGGTGTGACCAAAGTGAACTCAAGGCAAAACAAGCTACCCGGTTAGGTCAGGACCGAGGATTCCTGTGTCTCTCGTAGCCTTTGGCGAAGAGAGATTCGGCCTCGGAAGCTTACTTAACTTTTGCTTTGGCTTCTTCCATTTTCGCCTCTTCCAAAAGAGCGTAATAAGCGTCCCAAAGCTCTTTGGCCACTTTAAGATAACCCTTCCTTTTCGCCTGCTCTGCCTGCCATTTTATCTGCACGGCTAATTTCCGGTCTTCGCGAGCATCTAAATACGGATCATCATAACTGCTCATAAAACGCCTCCTTGCTTTTCATTCTATCATTACCCCAGTCAAGGCGGCAACTTAAAATTTAAAAACAGGGCAAGTGTTAAAATCAATTTAACAACGATGCTAAACTTTAAACTAAAAAAATCTATTGATCCTGAATGAAAATTAACCCGGTCAACCTCTATAGCAAATTTTTTTTAATGAACTTTTACTACAAAATTGAAAAGTTCGTCATCAACATTGCTGATAAATACGACCAAAGCAACAAAAAACTGCTTGAAATCGGCGCTGAAAACAGTCCTTACAGAAAATATTTCAAAAGAGTCGACTACTTCACCCAGGATATTAAGCAAAACCGCAGCCAGACAACAGATTTTATCGGTGATCTGGACCAGGGGTTAAAACAAATCAAGTCAGGCAGTTTTGACTACATTCTTTGTACTCAAGTTTTGGAACATCTTAAAAAACCTGATTACGCTTTTAAAGAATTCTACCGAGTTTTAAATAAACAGGGAAAAGTTTTTTTAACTACTAATTTCATTTACCATATCCACATGCAACCCAACGACTATTGGCGGTTTACTAAATACGGACTGGAATACTTAGGCAGGAAAAACGGATTTAAAATCCTGCATCTGAAACCGCAAGGGGGTATTTTTCAAGTTATTTCATACTTAATTACCACCGCGCCGTTAAGAATGTTTTTAAAAGAGTGGGGTCTGTGGTATCACTTTTACCTGATAATTTTTTCGCCAATAATTGCCTTAATTAACCTGGCAGCGGTATTTTTAGACCGTTTTGACCGAAAAAAAGAATTGACCATAAACTATGAAGTTGTTTACCAAAAAAAGGGCTAGACTAACTGTTTCCGTCATTCTGAGTCCCGACCTTCTTGCCCTCCACCGTCATTCTGAGGAATTCTGATGACGAAGAATCCCTTGTACAAGCAAATTATTCATTCCCAGGGGACCTGCCTGCCCACCTACCGGCGGGTAAACCGGCAGGCAGGTTCTTCGCTTCGCCCTGTACCCTACGTGGTACAGGGCTCCGCTCAGAATGACGGGGAATGACGGGGGGGAGGGCGAGGAGATTCTTCTCTCCCTGAGGGAGATCAGAATGACGGAGAGGGAGAGGTCTCATTCTGAGTCCCGACGTGACGTCGAAGATTTCGCTTTCTTGAAATGGAGCCCCACGAAAAACCTACGGTGCCAATCCAAACGCCCCGTTGGGGCGAACATACCGAACCAGAAAACCAATTCATCCATTAGCTAATCCCGCCAGCTAACGAACCGTGGTTTTCTTGGTTCGTGTATAAAGAAAAGAAAATCTGAAAAAAATCAGTATTAAGATAAAGGAGGGAAGCTTAGAAAGGAAAAAATCCCCGGTCTCCAGAATTGTTTTTAACCAAGCTATTTCCGGATACCACCAAAGGTTGTAGAGATTAAGCAAGTGAATTAAAGAAAGTGTAGTCAAGTATCTAATCCTAATCTTCCCCGCAACCGTCAAAACAGTCAAGGGAGCAAAAACCGGGTAAAGGTATCTTTCGTGTATATTGGTCAGAAACAAAAAAGAGGCAAAAGCAAAACCGACCGCTAACGATAGATATGAACAAAAAGTTTTTCCTTTTCTACTCCAGTGAAAATATGTGAAAACAAAAAGGCCAGGCCTGTTATTAAAACACCCAAAGCTTTAGCGGTAAACCCAAAAAGCGAAATACTTTCTTTTAAACTTAAATCCAAGCCAAAAATTAAAGGCTTTGTCGAAAAGCATCTCTAAGAATCAGCGTGGCGATAAAAATTTTCTTAATCTTTGCCATTTTTGGCCGGACCAAATGATAAAATTAATTAAATAATAATTTAAACTGCCATAATACTTCTTACTGCTTTCAATCAGCCAGCGGTTCGGTTTATCGTCCAACTTCTTGCCACTTTGGCCATGGAGATGAACTATTTTAGCCTCAGGCAGGTAAAAAACCTTAAAACCCGATTGCCTGATTTTTCTGCAATAGTCCAAATCTTCAAAATACATAAAATACTTCTCGTTTAAAAGACCTACCTTGTCAATTATCCTTTTGGGAAGTAAAAGGGCGGCACCGACGGCTGCTTCCACTTCGACCGCCAACCCATCTTCAAGAGCATACTTAGAAAAGGCGCCGGCTTTCCCCAGCCAAAATTCTTTAAAAGCGGTCAAGGCGGAAAGACTATGGTAACATGAGGGCTGAACACTGCCATCAAAATTAAGCAGCATCGGCGCTACCGCCCCGACGCCATTTCCTTTCCAGGCAAAAGCAACTAATTTCTCCAAAGCGTCTCTTTTGACTATTGTGTCGCTATTTAAAAGAAAGACCCATTCCCCTTTCGATTTCTTGATCGCCTGATTATTGGCCTTAGCAAAACCAAAATTTTTACTGTTGAAAATGGTTATCAGGTTGTTTGGTTTATCGGGTTGATCGGGTTGGTCGAGTTGGTCGGGTTGTCGGGTGGCTGAGTTAACAAATTGTTTTCTTTCTTTCCCTAGTTTTACATTTTGAACTTTAGCTTTGACTTTTGACTTTTGACTTTTGAGATAACCGACGCTTCCGTCGGTGGACCCATTGTCAACAACAATTATTTCCAATTCAAAACTCGTCTCTTGTTTAAAAATAGATTCTAAACAGTTTTTTAGAAGTTCCCTGGTATTAAAATTAACGATAACAACCGAAAGGGTATTTTTTTTCATTTCTGTTCAGGAATTAACAAATAGTAATAGGGCAAGTTTAAATTTAAATTTTTAAAACCGGGGACCTCTTTCCTCTGGCTCATCAATAAACTGTTTTCGGGAACCTGCCGGCCATCAACCCACCGGCTAATTGGCTTATCAAAATAGGCCGCCTCAAAAAAATGGGCGTTTTCACCGTCGGCGAGATAAATTGTTTCGTCGATATAAGGCAACACCCCGGTTTCTTTAGATCTTTCCGACAAGGCAAGATAGTCGTCATTGGTATTTTTTGAAAACCACTCCTCAGCTACCTTAGGATAGCTAAACCAATAATATTTCAAAAAATCACTATAGTTAAAGACCGCCGCCAAGACAGTTAAACAGAAGAGGGAGTTTAAAATACAGTTTCTATTACCCAAAAGACCAACCCCGCCAAATCCCGAGAGCAAAACATAGGCCGGTACTAAAGAAATAAGCCGGCTGGCCCGATGGACCGAATTGACTAATCCAAAAAGAATCGGGGCGGAGAAAAAACTGACTAAGACAAAATACCAAAAAGACTTTTTTGACGTAAACACCCGGAAACAGCCGAGAAGAAAAAAAGGCAAAGAAGCTAAAAGGAACATACCGTGCCTACCGGTTGAATGATAAACAGTGGTATCACCTTTGATAAACAAAAATGAAAGATCAAAGCTGGACAAATAAGGGTAAAGAAAATCATAAAAAGAACTCCAATTTAAGCCCTGGCCATCAAAAACCGCTCCGGCGTATTTTTTCTCCAAAATCGGAATAACGGCAAAAAAGGGCAGAATCGCTAAAGAAAACAAAAGGCTTGGTCTAATCGTTTTAGAAAAATTGCCAACTAACTTTTTTTTAAATCTCGAGGCCGAGTCGTAAAACAAAAACGCTGTTGTCAATAAACACCAAACCGGAACAATAGCTCTCATTGCTTTATAAGTATAAAAACAGATCCCCAAAGAAAAACCGGCAAAGAGCAGGTATTTTACCCGCCTATTTTTTTGATATAAAAAAATCAACAATAACCAAAGAATGGTAAAAAAGACCGGCATAAGGTTATCAAGAGCCAAATGGGAGTGGATCATTATTATCGGCGTAGTCAGAAATAAAAAACCGGTCAAAAATGCCATTAATTTTCCTTCCAACCGAAAAGAAAGGTAAAGAAGCAGTACCAAACTGACTAAAACAATAATAACGCTGGTAAATCGAAGGTTAAAGTAGTTAGCTCCAAAAATTTTAAAGAAAAGAGTAATAAAATACTGGGTCACCGGCTGACGCCAGTCTCTGCCTTCGATCGACAAAACAAAAAAAGGTAAAAACCTGCCGTTTTGGTCAAAACCGGTCTTGCTTAGAAGAGCGGCGTTGTAGCCAAAAGCCGCTTCGTCTACCGTTAACCCCGGCGGCACTGATGTCAGCCGGTAGGAAAAAAGCGGAATTGATAGGATTACCAAGAGAAAAAAAAGAGCCCTTGGCCTGTCCAACTTTGGTAAAACCGTCATTTCTGAAAAAGTTTTAAAATTTCCCTGTCGGTTCTTGCGGAAAGAACCGGTTTCCTTTTCGGAAACCGGCAATATTGGCTAACTGCTGCCAGAAAGACTTTAAGATAGTTTGGTCCAGTGGAGATTCTAAGAGAGATTCCTAAAGGCTGTGAAAGGTTAAACCAAAAATCGTTGATATTCTTCCAGGCGAAAATTAACTGATTTCTCTCCTTAACTAAGTCAACAAAATTCTTATCCAAACGGGAAATAGTTGACTCGTGCCGATGTTCAACCAATGATTTCGGCTCCCAGACAATTTTCCAGCCGCCTTTCCAGGCACGGTAACCTAAATCAACATCTTCCCAATAAAACGGTTGATAAACCTCATCAAAACCGCCTAAACGGTGCCAAATTGACCTTCTAAAAACAGCGCTGCCGCCGCTGGCCCAACCGGAAATGTGGGCCTTTTTGCCTTTCCCGCCAACGCCGTGGTGGATAAATCCGCCACGCCACCAAAGTTTTGCCCAGCCGAACTGGCCCTCATTGAAAGAAACAGCAAAAATCTCCGGATTTTTAAAATGCCTCAAGGCCGGCTCTAAAAAACCTTTCTGTGGAACGACATCATTATTAAGCAAAACTAAAAACTCCCCTTTTGCCACCCTTGCTCCCAAGTTGCAACCCTTGATAAAACCTAAATTTCTGCTTTTAAAAATAGGCCTAATTCTGGAATCCTTCACGGATAAGGCCTTAAGATAATCGGCGCTGTGGTCAGTCGAGCCGTTCTCGATAATTATTACCTCCGCTGGTTTGGGCAAAGCCGACAAAATCAAAGGCAGATTTCTTTTCAATAGCTTTTCCGCGTTCCAGGTAGGAATAATCACTGAGACAAAGATGTTTCTCATGATTAAATTTTATTATTGCTGTCGAGAAAAAACAATATCGACTCTAAAAACCGATAACTACCAAGAAGTCAGCTGGGTACCATGAAAAAGTTCGTATCTAACAAGACAGGTTGCGTTTCCTAAATACTCTAATGATTCGAATCATTAGAGTATTTAGCTTGGAAAATTACGATTTAGAATTCCCAAAGATAGCTTTCAGTTTTTAACCCAAGGGGGGATTTGGTTCTCTAAAATCACTAACGGCCCCCCTTAAAAACGGTTCGCCATTTTTTCCGATTAAGCCATGAAGGTAGTTCCCCATTTTGGTCAACCCCACCCAGCTTATCCCTTTTTAAAACCATTAGATAACGGACTTTCATTTTATCAAAAAGAGGATAGTCCCTATCCCATTCTACATATCTGGACGGCTGAGAAACTAATCCCTGAATTTTTAAAAAATCGGCGTATTTTACCGGGTAAACCAGATCATAACCGGCAAGAGAATAAAAGCCATAGGGGAGCCACATATTCGGAGGCATCAGTTCCCCTTTAATTCTTTCCACCCTAAAAAGCCCATCTTCCCGATAACGTTCCTTTAGAAATTTGATCGCCGGTGTTTCCGGAAAGTGAATCTCCACGGGCTGTCTTCTCTTTCGCCAAGGCGGATTAAAAAAAAGAATAACCAGGCCAGGCGCGGCCGAGAAAACCAATGGCCTTACTAACCATTCCCTAATATTTCCAAGAATTTTCTGTAAAAATTATTTTTGGAAAATTTCTTGGCCCTGAAAAGGGCTTTTTTTTGGCATTTTCGATAAAGTTTCTTATTCTTTATCAGAAGAAAAGATTTATCGATTAATTCCTCCACTGTCCGCCATCTTTCCCCCACCCCACGTCGCACAATCTCTTTTAACCCTCCCTTGTCTACCACCAAAGGAACTGCGCCGGCAGCCATCGCCTCAACCGGGGTAATACCAAAATGCTCCACCCGCCAAGGCTCCTCCCTATCATTAATTCCAAAACCGGCGGCGTGCCAAAAGAGCTTCGCCCGACTATAGAGACCTCTCAACCGGTCAAAAGGAAGGTTGACTAAGATTCTGATCGGATAACCTTTTACCATTTTTTTAAGCTTAACTAAAAATTCATTTTCTGAAGCTTTGGCCAAAGAAGCACCGGCCAAAACTAATTCCCAACCGGCTAAACCCTGATCCACCATCTGCTTAAAAGCACTGATTAAAATATCCTGCCGTTTTGCCTGCATTGATTCTTCAAACCTGGCCACTGCCAAGATAATATTTTCTTTAACTGCTGCCGGCTTAAACCGGACCACATCCACGGGAGGATACAAAACCAGAGACCTAACACCGAACTCACAATCTATGAAACTTTTCGTGAAAAACGAATTACAGACTACTTCGGCGATGAAACCAAGTTTGAACTTGTTAAAAACTTTAGTTCTGTTAGCGCCAAAGAAAGGAACCTGAAAATGAAGAAGGTTCTTCTTGCCAAAAAGGAAAGGAATGCTTCCATCCGAAAGCCAAAAAACTAAATCATAACCCCGACTAAGAATCGATTTTTTAAAAAAGGGCAGCTGGTCTAAACGATAACCCAAAAGGTGAACATCCGACAGTTTAAGTCCGAATCTCCGGGCGCTGGTTTCGATAACCGACGGGTCATCCCAAGCTAAATCCACCTGCCAGCCGCGGCTCAAAAGACATTCTGCCAGCGTCAGACAGTAACGCTCCCCGCCGCCAAGAGTATCCAAATAAGGATCATGGATTAACGCTCTCATGGGTTTAAGATTTAAGGTTTTAGGTTTTAGGATCATTTATTTTTTATAGAATTAATTAAACCAGAAAGCAACTTCCCAATCAAAACAATTCTTTGTTTAATTTCCTGATGATCACTTTTTTTGATATATACAGATTTCGCGCTTGTTGTCATTG
>JAHJSD010000060.1 GCA_018830585.1 Patescibacteria group bacterium | reverse complement strand
GAAAATCAAAGACCAATTTGTTCTCCTGCCCCAAGCAAACACCGGTCTTTGTTGGTAAAATCGGCGTTTTGGCAAAGTATCTTTTTTAGGTATAAAAATTGGCTAAACTACCTTTCTTTCCGTTCAAAAATCCCGTTGACAACAATAGGTCCCTTTGCTATTTTGAATTAAAGGGCATTGTTATGCGCGTTCCACCAAGGCTTGCCCGGAATGACGATAACGATGCTCTTTTTTTGTCAATCTCGCGTTTACTTCAACAATGCCTATTCTTTTTTACTACTGACCAGTAAGTCTCAACCATCTCGATATGACCCACACTGAAGTTTTGCACTTTTATATTGTCATCCTGAGCCTGAGTTTACTGAAGGCGAAGGATCCCCGCCCGCAACCCGCCAACAGCTACGTAGTTCTGGGCGGGTAGCGATGGCAGGCAGGTTCTTCGCTTCGCCCTGTACCCTATGTGGTACGGGGCTACGCTCAGAACGACGATAGTGTAAAACTTCAGTAAATTGCCAAACTAATGTTTAATGACAAATGGTCAAATGTCAAATTAAAGTACTAGCCTTCCTCCCAGCCTGGCCATCTCGGCAATTTGCTTTTTCGCCCAGCCGTCTTTGGCGGTTTCTTCGGCAAAAAACTTTTTTAGGCCAGTGGCCGCTTTTTTCCAAAGTTTTTTCCAAAAGGGTTTAATTTTCTTCATTGATAATTTCAATCTATCACCGGCTTATCCCTGTGTCAATGCCCTATAGTTTTAAAAGGGTGGAAAACCCACCATCCGATAGAATTTATTACTACGAAAAGTAGGTATAAAACAGGCCCATTTAACATATGTTTAAGATGTTGTGGGAAAGTGATAAACAAGTAGCAGGCCAGGCGGATCTATTAACAAGAGGATGAATGAGGGAAAAAGCTAAAAGTTAAAAATCAAAAATAAGCATTGATTTAAAATTTAAGAACTATCTATTACTCGCCACTTGTTACGGGTTACGGGTTATGAGTAGTAACTCACCCCCGGGGTGAAATCTGCCTAACACCCCGGGGGTGGTTGGCCAATTAGCGAGTGAATCCTCCACCTCTCGTCCTTCCGGCCTTGTCCGTCGACCGTGTCCACCGAAGCTTTAGCGAAGGTGGAAAATATCACGGACGTAAGTCCGTGTGTAGCTTATCTTTCGAGTGAGTCTTCAAACAGAGCGAATGGTGAGCGAAGTCCTGAGCGAAGTCGAAGGACAAAGTCGAACCAGAACCGAGAAATTCCTTCAGCAATTTAGCAATATGGCAATTTGATCTTTGAATTTCGATATTCGGATTTCGAGCTTTAAAGATCATAGATCTCCCCATACTTCTTCTGAAGATATTCAATGAAGTAGTCCGCTTTTAACTCCTCCCCGGTCACTTTCTTAACTAACTGATCCGGCCAATACAAACTGCCGTGCCGGTGAATCTTTTCCCTTTGCCAGGAAAGGATTGTCCCCAATTCGCCTTTGGCGCAAAGTTGTTTTAGGTCCAAATCTTTTTCCATCGCCCGGGTAAATTGAGCCGCGTATAAATTGCCCAAAGCGTAAGTGGGAAAATAACCAAAATCACCGTACGACCAATGAACATCCTGCAAAACTCCCTCCCTGTCTGTTTTCGGCTCAATCCCCAAGAACTGTTTCGTTTTCTCCCGCCAAAGGGAGGGCAAATCTTTTGGTTTAATTTTTTCGTTGATAAGATCGTTTTCCAATTGGAAACGCAAAGCAATGTGTAAGTTGTAAGTTACTTCATCGGCCTCGACCCGGATTAAACTTGGTTTTACCAAATTAAAAAGTTTGATAATTGTTTCCTCCCCTGCTTGGCCTAACTGTTCCGGATAAAACGCCTGGAGCAAGGGAGTAAGAAATTTTAAAAAAACAGGATTGCGGCCGATCTGATTTTCCCAAAAACGGGACTGGGATTCATGGATCCCCAAAGAAACCCCGCCGGACAAAGGGGTGCTATTATATATAGTATCCACTCCCTGCTCATACAAACCGTGCCCGCCTTCATGCATTGCCGCGGTTAAAGAATCCCGGAAATCATTTTCGTGATACCAAGTAGTGACCCGGATATCATTTCTGGAAAGTTCGGTGGTAAACGGGTGGGGTGAGACATCCAATCTGCCGGAAGCGAAATCATAACCCATTTTCTTTAAAACAAAAAGGGATAGTTGCCTCTGATCGCTTTTTGGATAGCTTAGAACGCCGCTAATGAGGTCACTTTCCGGCCTATAATCTTTACTTTTCTGGATTTTAGCTAAAAGCGCGGTTAAAGCGGGCTGAAGATGGTCGAAAATCTGGACACATTTTTTGCTGGTCAGCTCCGGTTCATAAAGATCCAGCAAAGCGTCGTAAGGGTTAGTTTTGAAACCTAAGTGAGCAGCAATAATTTGGTTAAGCTTGATAATTTTTTTTAAATCAGGCAAGAAGTCGGCAAATTTGTTTTCTTGTTTGGCCTTTTTCCAAACCATAAACGCTTTAGAGGTAGTTTCGTCAAACTCGACAATAATCTTTTTGGGGATGTTAAAGTAAAATTTGGCCGACTGCTCCAAATTCCGCACCATCGCTTTTTCCTCTTTGGTCAGGTTTTCCTTTTTTGAAACTATTGTCTCAAAAAGTTTTTTAAATTCCGGGTCAAGCCAGCGGTCAACCATCAAGTCGGTTAAAAAAGCAGATTGGTCGGCCCGCTCTTGGGCGGCTTTTTCTGGCAAGTTAACATTCAGATCCCAACCCAAAATTGCCCTTGTCTCCCCCAACAACTTTATCTGCCGGTATTTTTCAATCAGCTTTTTCAGCTTCGGATTGGAAAAGATCATAAGTTATTATAACAAGAGATTTTAAAAAGGGAGTACAATAAGGGCAAAATGATAGAATCGTTACTTCGAAAAAGGAGACAGGCACAAGTATCCAGGGTGGTAGAGCATCCGGAATTTCCAAAATTAATTGAGGCTGGAGAAAGACTATCTATGGTGGTGGATCAAATTCACCTACGGCAGGGTAATGGAAATGATGGAAACGACCCGCTCTTCGTCCAGGCAGTAAGAAATTCTCTTGGTAACTATCTGAGGCTCGAAAAAGAAATATCTCGACAATCAAGAGTCGGAGTGGAGAGAATCAGAGATATCCTGGATCGGCGATCTTTGGGTTAGAAACACTACCGCGGAAGAGTTCACAAGATGAAACCGTGCGGCCGAACCGGCGGTTTTCCGGATTCACATACAACTGCGCAGCCTGATATCTATGAAATAATTTTGCTGACAAAATTTATTTTGGGCAAATTGCCGGATGAATAAATCTTGGTCAAACCAACCGCTTTGGCTTGTTTGATCCGTTTTTCCATGTTGCCGATTAAATTAACTGACCCCAAAAGTGAAACCTCGCCGATAAGACAATTGCCCTTAACCAAACTTTTGTTTTTGTAAGAAGAATAAATAGCGGCACAGACGGCCAAGTCCGCCGCCGGCTCGGTAATCTTTAATCCACCGGCAATATTGATAAAAACATCGTATTCCCAAAGAGGCAACCGTAGGTGTTTTTGGGTAATAGCGATCAACATTTCTGCACGGCGTCGGTCCAAGCCGTTAACCACTCTTTTTGGGATCGGAGCAAAGCTTTTGGTGACCAAAGATTGGATCTCCACCACCATCGGTCTGGTCCCTTCAAAAACAACCGAGTAGGCCAACCCTATCCTTGAAGTCGAATTTTGATCGGAACTAATTAAAGACGGATTTTTGACCTCGATCAATCCTTTATCCCCCATGGAAAAAACTCCGACTTCATCGGTCGGACCAAACCGGTTTTTAATCGAACGAAGCAAACGCAAGTCGCCTGACCGCTCTCCTTCAAAATACAAAACTGTGTCAACCGCATGCTCGATTGTTTTCGGACCGGCCAAAAAACCCTGTTTGGTCACATGGCCAACCAAAAAAATCGGGATCTGTTTCGTCTTTGCTAAATCAATCAGCCGGTGGGTTGATTCTCTTACCTGGCCAACCGAGCCGGCCACGCTGGACAAGTCGGTTGTGGTCAAAGTCTGTATCGAATCGATAATCAAAACGGAATCCGGAAGCTGGAATTTAGAAGTTTGAATCTTGGAAATGATCAAATCAACATCGGTTTCCGGAAACAAGAAAAAGTTGGCCAGCTCACCTCCCCCGCCAAGCCGGCTGATTCTCAGTTTTACCTGTTGCGGCGATTCCTCGCCGCAGACATAAACAACGGTTTTGTTTTTTAAAAGCTTTAGGGCGATCTGGGTCAGCAAAGTCGATTTGCCGATTCCCGGCTGGCCGGAAAACAAAACCACTGATCCGGCAACAATGCCGCCGCCCAAAACCCGGTCCAGCTCCTCCACGCCGGTCTTGACTCTTTCTTTTTCGCTAATCGAAACTTGTCCCAAGCTAAACAATTTGGCTTCTCTTTTGACTTTTTTTCCTTTTTGAACCGAAGTTTGCTCAACTTTGGTTTCTTCTACCAAACTGCTCCAAGCCCCGCATTCAGAACACCGGCCCGCCCATCGCGGCGATTGAGCCCCGCACTTTTGACAAATAAAAATTGAAGAAGTCTTGGTCATTTTCCTTTTGACCCTTCCCTTAAAACCTGTACTTTTAAACTATCTCCATACAATACCTGGCCCAGATTCTCAATCCTGGGGTCAAGTCGGGTATCACCCCGAAAACGTTTCATCAACGCTGTTGCAACTTCCATTTGTCTTGAAATATAGCCAGGAGATTTCATTTCCTTTCTGACCAGCCAATCCCAAGAAGACATATCTTATTATACCTTGCCCAACTCACCATACCGCACTCCTCTCAAAAACGCTCTTGCCTCCTTTGCTCCGGGGTATTGTTTCACCAGTTTCCAAAATTTTTTATTGTGAGCCGGAACCAAAAGATGGGCCAGTTCATGAATAACCAGATAATCAACCACCCAGGAAGGCATTTTTTTTACTCTGAAAGAAATCCGAATCTCTCTTTTACCTGAATCACAAATCCCGAAAGCGCTTTTTTGTCTGTTAGACCAGCCAATAGAAAAGTCTTCCAGCCGGCCACCGAAATATTTTTTATTAAAAACCGCCGTCCTCTTCTTTAAAAAGCTATCGGAGTCTTTTTTTACTCTTCTCCTTTTTATTTTTTTCAAAAACTTTTGAGCGATTTGCTCTGCTTTGTACTTCGGCAGCCAAAAAGGGATTCTTAACTCCAAAACCCCCTGATTAACTCGGGCCGCAACTGTTTTCCTTCTTCTTTTTGACCGAATCAAAACAATTTTCATAATCTTCACCATCTTTATAATCTCGCTGTCTTCATGGTCTTCATGGTCTTCATGACCCCTATGGTCTTCGCGGTTTTCGTAATTCTGATAATTCCGTACCTAAATCATCAACATAACTAGACGATCGTATAGTTATGTCGGACGATTAATCCTGGAAAAGGTTTTTACTAACTTCTTAAGCGGCCAGTTGGGAGGTAAAAGGTCCAAGGGGACTTTAGGGTGGTCCAAAATTAAATCCCAAAATCCTGGTCTTAATTCCTTAACTAAGATTCTCTTTTTGTTTTTTGAAGAAAATTTCCGGATCAATTGCTCCGCCTGGCTTGCCCAATCCTCTATCTGCCACAACTCCCGAACCAACTCCCTCGAATTTCCGTTTAAAAAATTCCCGGAAAAAATACTAAAGTTTCTCTGCTCGTCTATCTCCCCGAGGAGTTTAACCAAAAAAGAGTCCACCGCCAAAGGAGAAACCCAAACCGACCGTTGAAACTGACGGAAACCCAAATCAAAAAGCGAGTTCCTAATACTGTTCCTGGTCACTTTCTCCTTCTCGGGAATATCAAAAGCGACCAGTCGCCATTTTTGGTCCCAAGGTTTCCTTATCAACCTTAAAACAGAAGTTGGCTTTTTACTAAAAGACAGATCCTTATTAAGCACTCCCTGATTGACAAGATACCAGGTGTTTTTTTTGCCTCGGATAGGACTCAAACCGCTGTTTTCAATTACCCAATGATGCCTGCTAAAGTAATTATCAAACGAAAGCAACACTTCTTCTGCTGTTTCTAAAATTTGGAGAATACGACTTTTTCCTCTCATTAGTTCCTTGTTTCATTATCATAAAAACGCCATTCATTGTCAATATAACTGTGCGATCGCACAGTTATATTGACAAACTAAAGGGAAATTAAGGTAATCAAAGAAAAAACGACGAAAAACAAGAAGGCTACCAATAATATCAGCTGGCGCCAAAAGAGAGGCTGAAGTTTTCGGTCCAGCCGTTTCCGGTTTAAATACCAGATTAAGGGGAATAATACCGTCATTGCCAAAGCGTTTAAAACCGCGGACAAAGTCAACAAGAACTTCGGTTCTTTAAAACCTAACAAGAGAATCACCGCCCCTAAACCTATTTGTCCCCAGAGAGCCAAGTAAAACCAGAGAGAAGCATTAACTCTTTTGCCCTTTTTCCAAGTTACCAGCAATAAATTTTCGCTGATAATCCTGGAAGACGACTCCAAAACACCTAACTGGGTAGAATAAAGCATTAACGCGGCGACTAATAAAAAGGCTGTGCCTGTCTTTGGGCCTAACCAGTTTCCGATTACCGCTCCTTCCTGGTAAAGAAAAGAGAGACCTCCTTCTACTGCCCGGCCGAAAACAGTGGTGTAAGCCAAAACCGAAAGCAGGATAATGGTTAAAAAACCCAAGAGCCAGAAAATCAAAAAATGCTCCAAGTTAACCAGCCGCCACCAGCGGCTAAAACAGGAAATGTTCTTCGGGCTTAAAGAAAAAGTCTCCCCTTCTAACTTCGCCTTTGCTGTTTTTCCTTTAATAATTGAGGTGATCTTAGCGCCGTATTTTCCCATCGCCAAACCTTTTTCTTTAACGTAATAAGACTGAGCCAAATTTAAATTGCCCCCGGCGCCGGAATAGGCAAAGGCTCCTAAAAAAGAAGCTAGTCCCACGCCGGCCGGAAAAAACCACCAGCCCTCGCCTTTGCCGATCAAACCAAGGGCTAAATTTTGCCAGTCTTTCAATCCGGAAAAAACGATTACCAGAAAAAGGATCAGGGGCAAGCCCGCGATGATAATAGTACGCTGGAGCTTTTCCATAGTCTTGTAAAGAGTCCTGCCTAAGGTCAAAACCAGACCGGTAAAAACAAGGATTGCTATCGGGAAAAAAATAGTTTCGGGAAAGGAAAAAGCTTTACCGGTAATCTCCGCTGAAGCGGAGCTGAAGCCGGGCAAAGCCCAAGGGACAAAAGTGGAAACAATAAACCAGACAGGCCAAAAAGAAGACAGCCTCTTAAAACCGACAAAGACACTCTCCCCCCAAACCAAACTGTAGCGCATAATTTCCAAATTCAGGAAAAATTGAAAAGTAATCCCCAAAAAAGCGCCCCAAATCAAACCAAGGCCGTAATTGGCCGAAAGATACGGCCACATAATCAGCTCGCCGCTGCCTAAAGCCAAACCTAAAAGAATAAAAGAAGGGCCAATTGCCTTACTTAATTTGGGCGGAGAAGGAAGATTGACCATTACCCCAGTTTACAATTTCCGGAGTTTGGTTTTCAACTGAAGAAGGTCAATTTTTCCTGCCAACGTAGTCGCCGGTATCGGTATTGACAATAATCTCTTCGTTTTTTTTGATAAAAAGCGGCACTTTAATTTCGATTCCGGTATCTAATTTTGCCGATTTGCTTGCTCCGGTAACAGTATCGCCCTTAACCGCATCTTCTGTTTCAATCACTTTAAAATTCATTCTTTTAGGAATGACTACCCCGATCACGTTCCCCTGATAAATCACCAGCTGGTATTCGACGCCTTCTTTGATATAGCCCTTGCTTTCGGCAGCCACTTTTTTTTCCACCTGGAACTGCTCAAAACTGTGAGGGTGCATAAAAGTCAGCTGGTCTCCGGTCTGATAAAGAAATTGGGCCGCCCGGTTTTCAACGGTAATCTCCTCCACCTGTTCGTCCGTTTTCAAAACCTCGCGGGTAACATTGCCGTTAAGCAACCCCTTTAATTTCAACCGGACTACCGCCGCGCCTTTGCCGGGATTGAAAAACTCTTTCTCCACCACCAAGGTCGGCTCGTGTTTCCAGTCAATATAAAGCCCTTTAGTAATAGTGCCCGCTTTGATCATGACTCCTATTTTACCATAAGATCCGACCACCTGATTAAACCTTCCTTTAGATACTTCCTTATTATAGAAACGGTTTTGTCTGTTGCCCCAGCACCAGTCCCGACACAAGGTCGGGGCGGTGCGGGGTTTCCATGTACCATTTGGGAAACCATGGGGCCACGGTGGTATACACCACAGTGGTATACCATATCCCACTGTGGCGGTACGTGGCAGGCCAGGCACCACCATAGTACCACGTAGGGTACATGGCAGGTTCAGTACATGGCTAAGCATCCTTTGGGAAAGGGAAGTCCCGACGTTTATGTC
This sequence comes from Patescibacteria group bacterium, assembly GCA_018830585.1. Taxonomy (GTDB): domain Bacteria; phylum Patescibacteriota; class Microgenomatia; order UBA12405; family JAHJSD01; genus JAHJSD01. The sequence continues at coordinate 6,033 of JAHJSD010000060.1, read as the reverse complement.
GGGGAGATTCACTATAGGTTAACCTTCAAGTCAATTGTTAACATAGCTTTCCCCGAATAAAACCACTTCGCCAATCTCTGTTTTATCCGCCAATAACATTATCAGCCGATCCACCCCCAAAGCCACTCCGGAACAGTCGGGCAGACCCGATTCTAAAGCCTTGATAAAATCCCAATCAACCGGATGTTCCAATTTATCCATTTTCCTTCTTAGTTTAACCTCTTTTTCAAATTGCTTTTTCTGTTCGATCGGGTCGGTCAGCTCGGAATAGGCGTCGGCCAACTCCACTCCGGCAATGTAAAGTTCAAACCGCTCTTTCACTCTGGAATCTTTAGGATTGGTCTTTGCCAAAGGGGCAAACTCGGCCGGAAAGTCATAGATAATTGTCGGCCTGCCGAAGCCCAATTTCGGCTCAATCTCTTTTAGAAAGACTAAGTTGTAAACCATTTCCCAATCATCTTCCAAACTTATCCGGTAGTTATTTTTTAAAGCCCAGGAGACCAAGCTTTTTTTATCAAATAAAGTTTTGTCGTCAATGCCGGCGTATTTAGCAAAAGCTTCGATTATTGAAATCCGCTCAAAAGGAGGTGTCAAATTTACGCTCTTTCCCTGATAAAAAAGCTTATTTCCGCTTGCCGCCGACCTGATTAATTCCTGGCAATCTTCCATCGTGTCAAAATAATCCGCCCCGGTTCGGTACCATTCCAGAAGGGTAAATTCAGGTAAATGGAAACGGCCGCCTAAATCAGTATTCCTAAAACTCTTGGTAATCTCGAAAATATTACCCGACCCTGCCGCCAATAGTTTCTTATGCCAGAGCTCAGGAGAAGGAGTCAAAAACGCCGGGGCGCTGTTGCCTAATTTGTCTTTAAGCTCGGTTTGAAAAACCTCCAAATAGGATTCCGGCACTAATGCTGGTGACAAGAGCGGGGTTTGGACTTCTAAAAAACCTGCCTTTTCGAAAAAAGCGCGGATCCTACCGATCAGTTCGCTTCTTAGTTTAAAAATCTGCCAATCCTGTTGATTATTTTTTAGATTTTGCCAATCCATACTAATATTATATAATAGTATTGTTTCTGTTAAAAAACATGGTGGCAGAAAGGAGAAAAGGTGCAGAAAAGATTAATTGAAAATATCGTTGTCGGCAGTATCGTCGTCATTGTCGCTTTAGGCGGGGTTACTTTCTTCAATTGGGAAAAAGTAAACTGGGGCAAAATTGAGTTCAAACCCACGGAAACGATTACTGTTTCCGGCCGAGCCCAAGGCCAACAGGTTTCCCAAATGGCTCAATTTTCCGCTACTGTGCAGAAAGTCAACGACAACAAACAACAGGCCGTTGACGAGGTCAACGACAGCACCGGCCAAATTATTACCAGGCTGGAAGACTTTGGCATTGAAAATAAAGATATTAAAACTCAAACTATCAGCATCAATCAAGAGGAAGACTTTTACCAGGAAGATGGCAGAACCAAATCAAGGCCCGGCCAGTGGCGAGTAGGCAATACCTTGGAAATAACTTTAAGGGATGTTAACCGCGCTTCGGAATTGACTGAACTTTTGGCTCAAAGTGGAGCCACCAATGTCTGGGGGCCGAATTTTTATGTCAACGAAGACACCAGTGTTGAAACTGACTTGTTGGTCAAAGCGTTAGAAAACGCTAAACAAAAAGCAAGCTCAATCATCGGCTCAACCGGCAAAAAGTTAGGTAAAATAGTCAGCATTACCGAAGGAAGCCAGTCTTTTAGCCCACTCAAGTTTGCCGATGGGATCGGCGGAGGAGCAATCCCAGTTGAGTCAGGTTCTTCCACTGTTGAAAAAACAGTTACCGTGGTATTCGAGCTAAATTAACTTAGCTTTTTAACAGATATTTGTTCTGACTATCCAAAATATTGTTTAAAGAGTGAAAAATAGGTCAGTGCTAAAGATTAAGGATCACTCGTTTACACCGCCACAAAGACTTGGGAAAGGAATCGCCAGGGTTATTGTCTTGGGGAAAGTTTAATCGGTCCTGCCCCCGAAACGGCAGACAGCAGTCTTAATCCGAGACGGACCGGGGAAGGAGGAAATCTCGAAAAAAGAGGGCCCGGGGAAACGGAGGTTGGCAGGTTTGGTTCAAGACGGCATCTTCTCGATCCCAATCCCGGAGGGCCGGAAAACAAATCCTGACTTTTTTAAATCAACCTCTCTTTCGCCGCTAAAACAAACTCCTTCGGCTAACAATTTTTCTTTTTGTTTCTGCCAACCGCCAAAAACATATCCCGGCGCCAATTCTCCCTTTTTATTAACCACCCTGTGGCAAGGAGTTTCAAAATCCCTATTGGCATGAAGCGCCCAGCCAATTACCCGAACGTCGCCGATTCTTAATTTTTTGGCAATTTCCCCATAGCTGGTCACTTTTCCTTGAGGAACCTTTTTGACTAATTGATAAACTTTTTGAAAAGTATTCATTTAATCGAATTATTTCGGGGCTTCAAGTTCCCGTAACTAAAATCTAAATTCTACCCAAATATTTCAACATCGTTAAAACGCCAAGTTTTTCCCCTCTGTTTCGCCGAGGAAAACCAATTATCTAACCAACCAGAACAGTTTGTGAGTGGTAAAATAGAGATCATATGAAACTTTTACCGCCCCTTCCTCAAAAAAGCACTCTCAGTCGGTTAAGCCCGATTATCAATTATGCTAACCAAGGACTATCTGTTAAAGTCTTTGGCCTTCCGGGCGTTGGTAAAACTTCTGTTTTTAGCTGGCTGGCGAACACCCCTTCCTTGCAACAGTCATTGAAAGTTCTACCCAATACGCAAATACTCTATTTGGACTTAGAACCAACCATCACCACTCTCGGCCACAAATCCCTCGTCCAGCAGGCGCAGCAATCTTTGTCAAGGCTTAAAGAAAATAAACAAAACAGGTTGGTATTTATTCTTGATTCCGCTATTGTTTTGAAACAAAACCAGGTGCTTCAGACCATTTTTTCTCAAGGCTATCAATCTTTTAGACCTCGGCTAAGCTTTGTTTATCTTCTTACGAATTTTCATCAAAATTACGATCTCATTAAACAGATCCCTTTACTCAAGACTTCCTTAGGAGAGGCTATCCTATTTTTCCCCTTATTCAACCAGGAGGAGTCGAATCATGCTATCGATCAATGGCAACAAATTACTGGTTTTAATTTTTTTCCAGCCCAAAGAAACCTGATCTTGTCCCAAAGCGGCGGTTATGCCGTTTTAATCAAAAAACTGGCTCTTCTCCTTAAAGAGAACCCCGAGATTATTCCCGAAAATCAAATCTTAAAACAATTTCCAGAAGTGGTTGACGTTCTCAATCGGCTTTACCCCTTTTTTTCCGACCACCAAAAACAAATCTTATCGCTCCTGGCAAATAAAAAGACAAGGACTATGAAAAAAGACAGCTTCGATCTTAACGTTTTAAAAAATTTTGGCGTTTTAAACGCAAAGAAAGATCTATTTAGTCCTCTTTTTACCAGATACCTAATTTTGCAAAACAGATTTCGGTCCAATACCAACGGCTTTGCTTTCACAGACAACCTCACGGCCAGCGAACTCAATTTATTTAATCTTTTGTATCAAAACCAAAACCAAATTGTTGACAGAGACGCTATCGCTCAAGCTATTTGGGGCAATCTCTGGCAGGAAAAATATTCAGATTGGGCAATAGACAAAATCATCAGCCAGTTGCGTCATAAAATGGCTAAAAAAGAAGACCGGAGAAAGTTGACAACTTTTCGCGGCCGAGGATTCTGCCTTTCAATCTTGGCTGCCTAAAGCAGCTTTTCTTATTTCCCCTCTTAATTTCTCCCCACCCAAAGGTAAATAGGAAGTTAATAACGCATAGACCTCCAGAGGATTATTTGCCGCAATTGCCGCCGCTTCTCTGGAAACTCTTGCCAAACTTCTAACCGGAAATTCTGTGGTTGAAGAAAATTCTCTCCGCTGTCTTCTTAGTATTTTTAATAGTCTGTCTCCATGATATCCTCCAAAAAACGGCATCAGTTTCCACCTCCAGTTTGTTTCTAAAATCCTTTCTTCCAACAACGTATCTTTCATTCTTGCTTCGCCGCCCAAACCGGCAATTCTTTCAATTCCAATAAAGGGATTCGCCTCGTCTTTCCAGCTAAAGGCTTTGTGTCCACACCATTCTACCTTTCTTCCAGATTCTCTTATTGGCTCAAACATTTCTTCCATAATCGGGCCAAAAACCTCAAACCATATTTTTTCGGCTTCCATTCCGCGGACAAATTTTAAATTACTATCAATTCTTCCCCCAACACCAGGCATCTCGTCAACAACTCTTAAGACAGGAAATACTGCCGGCAACAATCCTGTCTCCATTCCGGTCCGCCAAAATCTTTCCGGATCAGTAACCAGCGCTGCACTTAATTTGGCGACTACACCTTCCACGTTGTACCTTCCGAACGATCTTATTCCCACTTCCCTGACACGCGATTCTGGTACGCCCTGCGTTTTATACCTTCTTTTCATCCAATCTTCATTGCTTTCGTCAACTTGCCTCCACATCACCAGCTCTTCTCCTCTTGTTTCCATAAATTCTTTTATCATCTGTTCTGCTTCATTTTCTCTTCCAAAAGCCACTTTTCCTGTCACCAAAGCATTAAACCAAAGCCAGACATGGTCTGGCCGAACAGTATCGGCATCTAAAAATATTTCTTTCTTTCTTTCTATTTGTCTCAACCGAATGTTTTCTGCTCTGTCAACAGATATTTCAAAAGCGACCAATCTTCCGTCAGGGGTGAAACATCCGTCCAAGTGGTCGCCGATTGTTGCCGCCGGATCGGGCCGATCATCTTTTCTGGCGCAGGCTATGTCTGCCACCTGCCTGCCTTCCTTATTGGCAACCTCAATCGTTTTTATACCTCCAGCATTCTCGTGTCCTCTTCTTGCTCCCACATGCCAATCTGGTCCTAAAGCTTCCTTGGCTACCTTCTCCAAGTTTTCTCCGTTAATACCTGCAACCACAAAATCAATATCGCCAAAGTTCTCGCCTCCCGTTTCTTCTTCCACCAATACCGCTCTGGCGGCGCTTCCATGAAAATACAATCCGCCCTCGTTAGCTTCTATTGCCACCAATAGCTCAACAATGTTCCCTTCTCCTCCTAAAATCGGCCAAAGTCTTTTTCCTGCTCTTGCGGTACACTCTCTGTCAGCTCGACTGGCCGCGGTACCGCCTTCTTCTGGGGGGAAATCCATGGGAATGAGGCGTCCTTCTTTCATGTTCTTGCATTATAGGCCGATTTTGCTGCTTTGCAATTATTGAGGAATTAAATTAAAAATGCTGTTTATTTCCCATATCAATAACAGTCAATCGAGTGAGTCCTCCACGGGATAAAGCCCGTGGCTTCCCTTTCCCAGAGGATGCCTGCCCCGCACCAGCCGGTACAGGACTTTGCCATGTACGAACCTGCCATGTACTGTGGTGGTACGTGGAAACCCCGCACCGTCCCGCAGCAGCGGGTCTGGTGCTGGGGCAAACCTGTGTAACAGCAGATTTGATCTGGTTCATCTATAATCCTAAACTTATTCTTTTATCGCCAGCTTCCCACAGACAAAAATCAGGTTAACCTCAAGCTATGGGCTTTGCTTGTGCCTATAATCGGCTCATGACTCTGGAACACAGAAAACATTTTCCAAGCATTTTAGAAACCTTAAGATAGGGCGCGAACGCTTGGTCAAGAAGGCCGTCAAAAGAAAGGGCGTTAATTTACCGGACAGCCCTAGAAGAAATAGCCTTAATACTATAAATAGCAAGGAATACGCCAACCCAACATTGGCATAGTTCCGGCAATCAGAAAAATGAGACCTGAACGTTTTTATTCCGGTTTTGGTTATATTGGAGGCCTAACTTACCAAAAAGCCCTCAATTATATTGATCAGTGTCCCAATGCTTTTCCTATAGATTTAATTGCCGAACAGTTTGCTCAAGATGCTGTCTTGACGATTCGACAATCTCCCATAACAGGAGAGTGTCTATTGGAAGAACTTGTCGGCCGTTTTGAAG
>JAHJSD010000059.1 GCA_018830585.1 Patescibacteria group bacterium | reverse complement strand
TTAAACGGCGATATTCTGACTAAACGGTGAGTGCCTGCTTCATTTTTTAAATAACCGTAGGCGTAACTGCCGGAAATTTTTAAAGCAACCGACTTAACACCGGCCTCTTCCCCGAAAACAGTATCAACCACTACCGACCGCCAGCCTCTGTTTTGACAATACTTGATATACATTCTCTGAAGCATCAAACTCCAATCCATCGCCTCTGTTCCTCCCTGCCCGGCATGAATCGAGAGAATCGCGTCGCCGTGGTCGTAACGGCCGGAAAGAAAACTATCCAGCTCCAATTTTGAAAGCTTTTCCCCCAAAGCAGAAATGTTTTCCTCAAGGTCGGCGGTGATTGTTTCTAATTCACCGCTTTTTTCCGCCATTAAAGCCAGCTCCTCCAAAAGTTTCAACTTCTGTTCAAACTCGGCTATCTCTTTCAAGCGGTTTTGCATTTCCCCAAGCCGGCTCATTGTTTCCTGAGCCGATTTTTGATCTTTCCAAAAATCCTCGTCCCTGATTTGAGGCTCTAATCTTTCGACCTCCTCTTTGATAGAGGCCAAACTTAACCCTTTCTTGGTTTCTTCAAACTTCTGTCTTAAACCAGCGATATTTTTTGCCAATTCGTTATTCACTTTCCATTTCCTCCATTAATTCCTGACAAACTTGCCTGATAACTTCTTTTTTAACATCTTTTTTTTGTTTTTCCGGAAAACCCTCAATTTCTTCGGTAGCGCGGTCAATTGTTGTTTTTATTTCCCCGATTATCTCTGTCTGCTCAATCACTTGGCTGCTTTTTTTAAAAATCTTTTCACTAATTTCTCCAACCTGTTTTTTAACCGAGTCCGGCACAACCTCATTTATTTTTTCACCCAAAACTTTTATCGTCGCGGCGCCGGCTGAGGAACTTTCAAAAAAAGACGATTTCACCCGGCCGTTTCCGGCACTCCTTCCCTCGTTCGGGCTCACTTTTGAAGAAAGCCACCAGATGGAACCGATGGTTAAAACCGAAAAAATAATGATCCTGGGCCAGCTTTGCTCCACAGCCAATTTTAGCAGAACCGAGACTAAACAGGAAATCAAAACAAAGATTAACCCGACTGCAATTTTGCGACGACGGAAATTACAGACAGACTTACGCCTGTAGTTTTCGCTATCTTGGGAACAGGAAACACCACCCGGGGTGTTGGACAGATTTCACCCCGGGGGCGTAAACCGTAATTGACACCGGGTACAGCAAGAAAGTTTACTGGACCGCTAACCGAAAAACCCGGAGAATTTTTTCCTGGTGATTGATAACAAACCAGAAAATATAAAGGACTATACCGGGAAAAATGACGAATTCTTCAAACCACTTGCCGGTCTTAATCCGCCAGGAGGCAACCGGGGGAAAACCAATTTTTAATTTAAACGGGAAAAAAAGAGGCAGGCCTTCTTCGGTGAAAGCGTCGGCAATCAGGTGGGAGACAGAGCCAATAATGATGGACCAGTTAACAATCTGAACATCAATTAACGAAGGATTTAAAATTTTTGGTGTTAACCAGCCTAAAATCTTGGAAAGCAAAAAAATACCTAACAGAGAGTGAGATATGGTCCTGTGGGAAAGGAAGATATTTTTCAGGACCTTGCCCAAATAATCTCCGCCGGGCAAAAGATCCCAAAGCCGGTTTGAGGCCTGATCAATATCAGGTAAAAGAGCGCCGATGACGTTGCCGATTAGGGAAACAATCAGGGTGGTGATATTTAAAACCAGCGGAGGATAGTAAGAAGCAACGGTTATCAAAGAGGCAAAAGCAAAAAAGTCATGTGTCCGCGCGGTCATTGGGATTGATTGGTTTTTTATCTATTTCCTGTCCACTTCTTTCCTGTCCACTTCGGAAATGTCCCAGGTAGGCCATATCGGGAATATCAATCAAAAACTAAATGTTTCATGCTTTCAAGTCCTTTCTGATAATCGACCTGGTTATAGACAAATTCTTTGTAGTCTCTTTTAGTCGGGAATAAGTCAAGAACCGGTTTGGTATTACAAATATTACCTTGGCTTTCCCCGATATAGTCTAAAAAAGATGACCATTGGTAATCTTCGAGTTGTTCAGGTCTTTTAACCACATAAGAAGTGAGCGGGTTTAGGTGAATATATCTTGAAACGTGAATAAGCTGCTCTTCTCCTTCAATCCTTACTGCTTTAAACTGTCCCTGGAAAAGCGGACCAATCCTCTCATGTTTAATGTTAAAAAAGCGCGTATAGCTAATCTCTAAGTTTCTGATAAAACCTGATATCCCTCCTTCCCTTTCTTGGCATAAAAGAAAGTGAAAGTGATTAGGCATAAAACAAAAGCAAATTACTTTTACCACCTTGTCTGCTTTTCGCATAGTTTTAAAAAACTTTTTTCTTTCCTCCTTAGGAAGCAGAAGAAATTTGGAATACCTTATTGGGTAATCTACAAGACGATAGAATTTTGTTAATTCAAACAGTCTTCGGTAATCTTTTCTGTTTAAAAACACCGGTTGTCTGCTTATCCCACGGTTGAAGATATGATAAAACTCTCCATTTACCAAAGGGGTTACTCTTCTGGGCATATAAAATTATAATAGCACAAGTTATTTCCCGATATGTCAATAGTAAACCACTTCGGAAGTGGACAAAC
>JAHJSD010000058.1 GCA_018830585.1 Patescibacteria group bacterium | reverse complement strand
CTATGATGTTTTGAAATTGTTTCGGAGGTGATAGAATTATTTAAAATAAATGATCAGACGAGCTTCAAAAAAAACAATTGCGGTAATTATTTTTTTTACTGCTGTTTTGTTTTTAAATAATTTTAGTTTTTTCCCGGTTGGGGCTAACAGCTTGGACTATGCTATCTTTTTCAACGGCACCGGAACAAATCAAAAAGACAGAATCAAAATCCCCTTAACCGATCAGCAGGGTCAAAGTTTGCCGGTCAACGTTGGCATGGACTTTACTGTAGAGTTTTGGTTGAAAGGCTTTCTTGCTGACAATAAGAGCACTTCTGCTAATTGCGGTGGCTATAACTGGATTCATGGCAACATAATTGCTGATCGGGATATTTATGGCGCCGGCGATTATGGTGATTGGGGAGTTTCTGTTCACAACGGCAAAGTTCGTTTTGGGGTTGGCGATCAGTCTTCGGATCAGACTATTTGTGGTCAGACTAATATTTTGGACGGAAACTGGCATCACTTGGCGGTTACCCGCCGGACAGACAATGGCCGGATGGCAATTTTTATTGATGGACAATTAACTGCCAGCGGTACAGGTCCGGTTGGGAATATTTCTTATCGCGCCGGCCGGCTAACTAACTGGCCCCAGACTGATCCATACTTGGTCCTTGGGGCGGAAAAACATGATGCGGGTACTGCTTACCCTTCTTTTAAGGGCTGGTTTGATGAGTTTCGTCTTTCAAACGTTGTCCGTTATAATGAAAATTTTCAGCGGCCTGAAACGCCTTTCACCTCAGATAGTCAGACAGTTTTGCTTTATCATTTAAACCAGGGCGGTGGAACAGGTGAAATTATTCAGGATGAAAGCGGTTATGGCATCACTGGAGACTTAAAGGAAGGATCCGTGTGGCGGGTTTCCGATAGCCCATTGACCACGGCGGTGGTTTCACCGACATTATTCTATTTGCGGGGAGATGTTAACCGCGATGGCCGGGTTGACCGGTTTGATGCTCTGTTGATTTTTCAAAATTTTGGAAGGGAAACTTTTTCACTGACCGGCTATTGGGATCCTTTGGCAGATAACCGAGTAGCAGCGATGGACTTTAGTTTTGTCCTAAATGACTGGCAAAAATAGACAGAAAAAAGAATGTTAGAATTATCTTGTGCCGACAAAACCAAAACAATTTAAAAAAACAATTCTTTTTTTGGCGAAAAAACTTCAAGGGTGTCAGTACGCTTTTCGCGGCACTGCAAGTTTGGTGCTTCAGGGACTGGAAATGAATGTTGATGACATCGATATCCTTTGTAATAAAAAAACTGCTTTAAAGTGCAACCGGCTATTGAAAGATTTTTTGGTAGAAAAAGTAAGTTACAAAAAATCACCTAAGTTTAAGTCTTTTTTCGGCAAATTTGAAGTTAATGGTATTTCTGTCGAGGTGATGGGGGACTGGCAGATAAAAGACACTAAAGGAGTTTGGGGTCAGCCTTTTACTGCCGACGGCGGCCAACGAAAAGAAATTTCTTTTGTCGGGAAAAAAGTTTGGGTTACTAAAACAGAAACAGAGTTGCTCATGTTTGCTCAAATGGGCCGCTGGACTGCTTATCAAAAGATTAAAAAACAGCTAAAATTGCCTAAAGAAGACTGTCAGCAGAAACTGTTTTAATCTACTGGAAGAGAACGATAGCTGGAGACTTAATCATTTAACCATTACGTTTCGCCCCGTACCGTCTGGTACGGGGTCTCGATAGATCCTTCATCGGAATTCAGGATGACGGAGAGAGGGAGTCATTCCGAATTCCGACGCAAAGCCGGAGGATTATAATCCTGAGCAGTTAGACATGGCGGTTTTGCCAGATGACTGTTTTTCCGGCGAAAAACCTGCCAAGCCCAGCGGGCGAGGAGGTATTCTCCGGTAGCTCTTAGTTAGCTTGTAAACCTAAATTAGATTTGATATAGTTCAGGGTGAATGAGTAAAAAAGGGGCCTTAATCTTGGTTGGCGCGGTATTGGTGGTTGGTCTTTTAATTTTCATCTTTACCGGCGGAGTCAATAAAAAGAAGGCGGCAGTCCAGTTAAGCGCTTTTCCCCGCTCAACAGTTTATATTGACGGACGCGAGGCGGGCAGAACTCCTTACCAGAACGATAGTATCGCTTCGGGAGAGGTTTCTTTTAAGTTGATTCCGGAAGCCTCTTTTTCCGCTTCCTGGGAGAGAAAATTGGTTTTAAATCCGGCTACGGAGACAGTAGTTAACTGGGAATTCAATCAAAATCCGGAGTTAGAGTCGGGGGAAGTTCTTTATTTGGAAAAAACCAGTTTAAGAAGCAAGGCCGGTTTGGTGGTCGGCTGTATTCCTAATTCTTGCTCGGTGACAGTCGATGGACAAATGCGGGGTACCGCCCCTTTGAATTTGGAAGAGGTTGGCGAGGGCAGCCATGAGATTCTTATTTCTCTGCCCGGGTATAAAAGCAGAGAGGTTCTGAGCAAAGTGGTTAACGGCTACCGGTTAGTGGTAGATGTCAGACTGGCCCAGGATTTATTTGTCGAAAATATTGCCGCTGAAGAAGAGCGGCCCGTTTCCGAAGAAGGAAAACCGGCGTCGGAGCCGGAAAGACCTTATGTTTTAATCAAAGAGACCCCGACCGGCTGGCTTCGAGTCAGGATGGAACCGTCAATAAACGCAACCGAGGCGGCTAAGATTGATCCGGGAGAAAAGTTTCCTCTGTTAGACGAGGAGTCCGGCTGGTATAAAATCCTTTACCAGGAAAAGAAAGAGGGTTGGATCTCCGGTCTTTACGCGGAAAAATTCGAGTGACATTTCTTTCTGATCAGCTTTTTCAAATTAAGTACCAAAGCGATAAATCCAGTGGCGACCATAAGCAGGGCCCAGATTTTTTGCTTGCTGTTTAGCTGAAGCACAATTGCCCCTAAGATTGCTGAAAAAAACCAGTAGCTTATCGCGATTAATGGTTTATTAACCCCGACTTTTAAAAGAAGATGGTGGAGGTGCTCGGCATCGCCCCAAACCGGCATTCTGCCCCGGGTTGTTCTTCTGATAATCGCCCAAAGACCGT
>JAHJSD010000057.1 GCA_018830585.1 Patescibacteria group bacterium | reverse complement strand
TTTTTTCCCGGCGCAACATCAGGATTGAAATTTAACGTTTATGTTTTCAGTTTTTAGCTCTTAGTCTTCAGCCTCTTTCCCTGTCATTCCGATCTCCTTCAGGAAGAGAGGAATCCCTGTCTGCCGCCAGGCAGGCAGCGAAGCCAGGCCAGACTTGGCGCAGCGTGTACTTTCCTCCCGGCCTTATGTCTGGTCTGGTACCGATACCGATATGTCAATAGTAAACCACTTCGGAAGTGGACAAAGTGGACAAGTAAAGAGAGTGTTGAAGTCAGGAAGAAGTGGACAAGTGGATAAAGTTAAGCAAGAAACCGCCCAGTGGTTAACTGCCGGAGATTCCGGTAGTAAAAACAGAGTGGAACAGCATCGGCAACGGCATCGGCCAACTGCGAAAGGCCTTGACTTTTCTGCTTATTTTTTCTTGGGTATTCTGGGTTATCGACCCGGCGGACGTAACTTCATAACCCTGAACAGGCAAGGGAGAAAGCCCCAAAACGCCAAGCCCCGAGATCTTTCTGATTAATAGTGGTAGACCAGAGGAGACGACTGGAGAGATGGTGGCGAAAGTAGGACAGAAGTATTTAGGCTCTCCCCGGAAGATAGAGAATATTTTTCAAGAAATGGAAAAATTAACGCGTGGATTTTTAAGGTTTCTTTTGAAAGAAGAATCAATTAACCTAAAAGATTTACTGAAGACAAACCAGAGACTTTTGGAAAAATTGGGGGTTGTTTCTCAAAAGACAAAAATTCTGGTTCGCCAGATTGAAAAGTTTGGCGGAGCAGCCAAAATCTCTGGCGCCGGTGGAATTAAAGACACTTCAGGAATTCTTCTTGCCTATCATTCAGATCCAGAAGCTTTCTTAGGTTGGGCCAGGAGAGAAGGATTAAACATTTTTAAAGTTAAATTGGGAGAGGAGGGAGTAAGGATTGAAGAAGATAATATATAAAGCAACCGCTGTTTCACCGGCAAATATTGCTTTTATTAAATTTTGGGGCAAAAAAGACCCCGAGATAAACATTCCTTTCAACGATTCAATTTCAATGAATTTGAGTCGATGTTTGACTACGACTACGGTGGAGTTTAATTCTAGTTATTTACTGGATAGAATTGTTGTCGGTGGGAAAGAAGTTAGTGAGGCCAAAAAAGAGAGGGTGGTTAAAATTTTAGATCAAGTCAGAAAAAGATCTAATTTGAAATTAAAAGCGAAAGTTATTTCTAAAAACAATTTTCCCGAAGGAGCGGGAATTGCTTCTTCGGCTTCGGCTTTCTCTGCACTGGCCTTGGCAGCCTCTAGTACCGGAAAATTATCACTTTCCTTAAAAGAGTTGTCGATTTTATCCAGACACGGTTCTGGTTCTGCCTGTCGGTCAGTTGTTGACGGATTTGCTCAGTGGCAAGTTGGTGATTCCGACACAACTTCTTATGCGGTTCAAATCGCCGCCCCTGATTTTTGGGAGTTAAGGGATATTGTCTGTGTGGTTAGCAAAGAAGAAAAAAAGGTTAGTTCAACTGAGGGCCATGGTCTGGCAACCTCTAGCCCTTATTTTAAAACGAGGCTAAAAATACTACCTGAAAAGATTAGTAAGCTTAAAGAAGCATTTTTCAGGAAGGATTTTAGAACTTTTGGTCAGATTGTCGAGGAGGAAGCGGTTGACCTACACATGATGGCGATGACCTCAAGCCCGCCAATTTTTTATTGGAACGAAGGAACGATGGAGATAATCCAGGCAGTTCAGACTTGGCGCGAAAATGGTCTTTTGGTCTATTTTACAATGGATGCCGGACCGAATGTTCATTTAATTTGTTTAAAAAAAAACGTGGCTCAGGTTTCAAAAGAGATAAAGAAGTCAAAAAATGTTTTGTTTACCATTATCAATAAGCCTTGTGAGGGAAGCTGTTTAAGTAAAGAACACCTTTTTTAGAATGAAAAAGATAATTTTAATCAAGTTGGGTGGAAGTATCATTACTGATAAAAACCAACCATACATGGTTAAGCCAGAAGTTATCAAAAGTTTGGCCCGTCAGATAAAGTTCGCTTGGGACAAGGGTTATAGGTTTTTAGTTTCTCACGGCAGCGGTTCTTTTGGCCACACCTCAGCCATTAAATATCAGACAGCACAAGGGATTAAACAAAAAAAAGATGTTTATGGTTTGGCGGTGGTTCAACAGGATGCAATTGAGATTAATAGAATTGTCAATAAGATTTTTTTAGAAGAAGGATTGCCGGTTTTAAGCTTTGTTCCCTCATCATTTACGGTTTCAAAAAATAAAAAGTTAGCGGAGATTTTTGTCAGTGCCATTCTCCAGGCTTTACGGATAGATGCCTTGCCATTAGTTTTTGGAGACGTAATTTTAGATAAA
>JAHJSD010000056.1 GCA_018830585.1 Patescibacteria group bacterium | reverse complement strand
GACCAAGAGAGTGATTCAGTGCGGCAGCACTGAGGGAGTTTACGATGCCCAAGGAAAAACAATTCCTGAGATTACTCCTAATTCTTTTAGCAAATTTAAGAAGGCGATTGGCGGTTCTATCGCCAAAGATGTTACCGGCGGCATGATTCATAAAATTGAGGAATCTTTGAAAATGGCTAAGCAAGGAATAGATTCCCAGATAATTGACGGGCAAGCGGAGGGTAATTTATTAAAGGCAATCTATGGAGATTCTAAAATAGGAACGAAAATCACTATCTGAAGCCAAATTGTATGCAAGAAAAAAAGGCCGAACATATTCGAATTTGTCTTGAAAGGGAGGTGGAGTCGGGCGCTACCGGCTTTGAGAGATTCCGTTTTATCCATAATGCTTTACCCGAGATTGATTTTAGAAAGATTGATACTTCAACAGAGTTTTTAGGAAAAAAACTTTTGGCACCAATTATGATTTCTTCCATGACAGGAGGAACGCCTGAAGGTGGAAGAATTAACCAAAATTTAGCTAAAGCCGCCCAAAAAACTAAAATTGCCTTAGCTTTGGGAAGCCAAAGAATTGCCATTGAGAGCCCAAGACTGGCATCAACTTTTAAAGTTAGAAAATATGCTAAAGATATTGTTATTTTAGCCAATATTGGTGCTGTTCAACTAAACTACGGCTTTGGTTTAAAAGAATGTCAAAGAGCAATTAAAATGATTGGCGCCGATGGTATAATTTTCCATCTTAATCCTTTGCAGGAAGCAATTCAGACAGAAGGAGATAAAAACTTTTCAAAGCTTAACGGAAAGATAAAATCAATCGCCCAAAAATTGAATTATCCGATTATTGTTAAAGAGGTTGGCGGAGGGATTTCTTATCAAACAGCTAAAAAACTTAACCAAGCTGGTATTAAAATCATTGATGTTGCCGGTTGGGGCGGAACAAATTGGGCAATAATAGAAGGTTTAAGAAGCAAAAATAAAGAAATTGGCCAAATTTTTTCCAACTGGGGAATTCCAACAATGGAATCAATAATTCAATGCAAAAAAATAAAAGGTCTGCAAATCATCGCCAGCGGTGGTATAAGAACCGGTATCGACATTGCTAAAGCCATTTCTTTAGGAGCAAATCTAGCAGGATTAGCCAAGCCATTCTTGGAACCGGGCCTAAAATCAAGCAAGGCGGTAGAAGACAAGATCAACAGTTTAATCTATCAGTTAAAAATCGCTATGTTTTGTGTTGGTGCAAGAAACATCACTCAGCTCAAGAAAATTAAATTAATAAAAGTTAACTAAAATAATTAATTTAGGGCCACGGCCAGACTTTTCGTATCCTTGAGGGAAAATAGATTTTGTTCTCTACTGCGGTTGAGGAGGCACAGGAAAGATACTACCAGAAAATCCTACTGGTTTCTCTTACAACAAAGCTTACTGCCTGTTTTTGTCCCACAGCGGCAACCTTTTTAGCAATAGTCGCTGGAGGAGCGTCCGGTATGATTAATCTGACTCCGTCGCGAATACCTTGGGAATATTCTTGCATAGCCGTTTTCCCAAGAGCAATTTCATCAAAAAATTGTCCGGCTGGCGTAGATCCGTCATTTCCGCTCCTGCGTTTGGGAGGCAGCATCCGCCCAAGAACCTGCCGATAGCCAAATACCCTATCTACTCTGGTTACTATTTCCCGTAAATCCCTTAACATCCGTGGTCTTGCCCCCGTTGCTGTGGTTATCTCCCGATGGTGTATACGTAAAGTCAACGGCACTCCTACTTGTGCCGGTATCGAAGCACTTTCTCCGCCAACCATTTTAAGAAACCATTGCCGTGGTTCGTATTCCTGGCCTCTTCCGTTTCCCATGGGTGTAGTATACGAATTGTCAGCCCCTCTGTCAAATATTATAGGGAAATTCTTCGCCTATGATGAAAATTGCTGAAACAGGGAACACAATGATTAAGGTTGCTACGGGCGGTGTTGAGGTTGAAGGTGGTACTCAATGGACAGTTTATCCCGAATATGTTTCCGATCCTACTTTACAAAGATTTACTCGTGAACAACAGAATAGAGCAAAAGAGTTGAGTGTAACAGGATTTAGGAAAAAAGAGGACTTAAGTGGTAGTGGAATGACTGAGGATTTAGCTGAAGCTATAGCACGACTTCAGGACAACCTTGGCCTTGACCAGTATAAAGATCTTGGGTTTATAGCCAATAGAATTGATGTTGATCCGGAGGGTAGGGTTGCCAAAGTGTTAGAAACAAAATACGGTATTAAACCTCTTGAAAAAGAAGGCCAAGCTCCTCTTGAAGTTAAAGGATAGTAGACTCGTAGACCCGACAGACTCGGGACGGGGATAGGATTCTCACATCCTCTCGGAAAATAGTGCCACATCTTTTTAAACTGCTGTGAGGTATTTCTAACTTCTGAATCTTTGAGCTTAAGTAATTACACCTGGAAGGTGTATTGGCTTGACACCTGCCGGGGGGAAGTATTGATTCAACGAAGGGGTTTCGAGTTCGAGTAGTGTTAGTGAGTCAAATTGTGAGTTTGACAAGAATCACCTGTCGTTTTATAATCAAACTATCAACGCCTCGTCCAAGCCTTTGGCTCGACGAGGTTTTTTTATGCAATAATATGCAATAATATAGATATATGAGGAAAACAATTTTGTATATAGACGGAGAGAACCTTAGACATTATATTGAAGGAGCTCTCAAACAAAAGGGTATTTCTGCCAAGAAAGCTAAAATATTAAATGTGAATCTTAAGGACTTATTTGATAAAGTCCTTAAAGGAGTTCATCTTTCAAGAAAAGTTTACTATGCTTCCCGGCTCAGGTTCCACAAAGACTTTCCTAAAAAATCAAATTCTTTAATTCAGGAACAACGCGTCCTCAAAAGTAAGTTGGAAAAGGACCGTTTCCAGTTTTTGATTAGTGGAAATGTGAGAGGTCAAAAAGTGAAGGTTAATGGAAAGACAAAAATCGTTTTTAGAGAAAAAGGTGTTGATGTTAAAATGGCAGTAGATATTGTCGTCGCCGCCTGTGACAAAAAAGTTCAGAGAGTTGTTCTTTGCAGTTCTGATTCTGATTTGCAGCCTGCGGTAAAGGAAGCGAGAGAAAGGG
>JAHJSD010000055.1 GCA_018830585.1 Patescibacteria group bacterium | reverse complement strand
GATTTTGAAAATGACGGCAATGTTAACGTGGTATTGAGGCCAAGACAGCCGGGATCGGCAATTAAACCGATCAATTACGCTACCGCACTTGATAAAGGTTATACTGCCGCCACAATTATTCCGGACACTCCGATTACTTACCGGATCCCGGGCCAGCCGCCTTACTCGCCTAAAAATTACGACAACAAATTTCACGGCAACATTTCTTTGAGAACTGCTTTGGCTTCTTCTTTTAACATCCCGGCGGTAAAGGTTCTTTCCTCCTACGGGGTCGACCAAATGATTAAAACCGGAGAAAGGATGGGAATTACCACTTGGGGTGACACTTCCAGGTTTGGGCTTTCGCTGACCTTGGGAGGAGGGGAAATCAAAATGATAGACTTGGCTCAAGCTTATTCCGCATTGGCTAACCTGGGTGAAGTTATTCCGATTGATCCGCTAATCCAGATTAAAGACCACCGCGGAAAAACAATTTATCAAAACAGATGTCTTTCCCAATCTTATTGCCCGGGATCTTACCAGGCGATAAAACCAGGAATCGCCTTTATACTAAATGACATCCTCTCCGACAACAACGCCAGAACCCTCGCTTTCGGACCAAACTCGCTTCTAAAAATATCCGATCACAAGGTGGCCGCTAAAACAGGCACCACTAACAATTTGCGGGATAACTGGTGTTTCGGATATACCCCTTCTATTTTAGTTGCCGCCTGGGTGGGCAACAACGACAACACACCGATGAGTTATGTTGCTTCCGGAATAACCGGAGCGACTCCGATTTGGAACAAGATTATCATGGCAGTATTAGCGGGAAAGGACCAGGAAGACTGGCCTAGACCGGAAGAGGTGGTTAAAACTCCTATCTGCCGGACAACCGGAACTCTGCCTTGCCAGTCATGCCCAAAGATCGTTGAAGAATATTTTCTAAAAGGTTCCCAGCCGAACCAGCGCTGCCAAGACGGGCCAACACCGACTCAGTCGCCTATCAGAATCCAGTAGATATCGCTAACTAATCCGGGGAAGATTTCGGAAGCGGTTTTAGTATTGACCTCCTGGCTCAAAATAGTCAGGACAAAAGGTTCGCCGGGGGTAAAAACAATACCGGCGTCCGAAATTGCCCTTATTTCAACGCCGACTTTGTGGGCAACTCTGATCCCCTCCGGAACACCTTCGGGGATCCAGTCCTCAAAAACAGTATCCGTTAAATCATCAAGCATTTTCCGGCTTGATTCAGAGCTTAAAATCTGGTTTTGGTAAAGCTTTTTAAAGAATAAAGTGATCTCTTCCGCTGTAGTTAAATTTTCCTCCAAACTGGTGCCTGTCATGCCCCAATCTAAAATCAAACGATTGATTTCCGCCTCCCCGACTTTCTTCTGCAACACCGCAGCGGCAGTGTTGTCCGATTGGGAAAGAGCCAAAGCGGCTAATTCTCCTAAGGTAAACTCTGCTCCGGCTTGGTAGGAAGATAAACTGCCCACGCCGGAAGCTTTATCCTTGTCTTTTAAGACATAGACCTCGTCTAATGTCAGGCCGCCTTTTTCCACCTGGTAATAAAAAGCTGCTATAATCGGCAGTTTTATCAAGGAGGCGGCAACAAACTGATCGCTTTTATTTACGGCCCAAGAAAAATCCTCTTCAAGAAATTCTACTTTTATCGCCCATTTTCCGGAGATTTGCGACAACCTGGTCGCCGCCCAACGACTGAGCTTAATCGAACGATCGCCCGAGTCTATTTCCGGAAGCTTAATCTGAGAAAAATTGAACGAGTTTATCGGATTAGTTAAATTGATCTTTTTCTCCCGAAGACCGGAAAAAAACCAAAAAATAAAACTGGGCACTATTGTCAGTCCTAAAAAAAGTATTGTCAGCCAACGGGATTTTTTTTCGTTGCTCCTTTTCTCTATATTGGGCAAAATCTCAAGCTGGGAAGGTTTCATGGAGCCAAAATTAAAATTCAAAAATCAAAATTTAAAAGTTATAAGGATTAGAAATTTGTTTAAAAAATATCTGAGGACCTCAACAAACCTTCTTTTGCTCCAATATACCGGACTACTGAAGTGCCATTTTTCATTGCCAAAGCAAAAGCATCTTTCGGCTCCATGCCCTTGATTAAGCCGTAAACAAAAGCGCTGCCGAAGGCGTCGCCGGCACCGGTTTCGTCTACCGGAGAACCAGCCGGGGTTGATTCGAAATGGGGTTTTTGCCCCCGGGAGAGAAGGTAAGCCCCTTTTCTGCCGTCGGTGACAACGACTTGCTCAGCGGCCAATCTTTCTACGGAAGGCCAAAAACCGGCTTCTTCCATTTTTTGATCGAGTAGAATTTCCATCTCTTCTCTGTTGAGATTAAAAACCTTAGCCGAAGAGGCTAAGCGGATAACCCGGTCTTTGTCGGCTAATTCTAATTTTCCCGGATTCCAAGCTAAGCCTGTTTGTTTCTCTCCGACAAAATTTATTAATTTTTCAACCAACTCAAGGTTGCCCTCTAAAGAGGTTAAGTAAAACCAGCCAGCGCTTAACGCTGCCCAGTCAACATCAGCTATTTCCAGTTTAGTCTGGCCCCGGCAGACTAAAATCGTTCTGCCCCCATCCGGACCCAAAAGAACTACCGAATTGTCAGTTTCCTCCTCTCTGACCGAGAGCAAGCCGGTAGCCACTTTTTCTTTTTCCAGTTCGGCAATGATCATTTTGCCAAATGGGTCATTGCCCAAACGGGCCGCTACCGCCGAATTTAAACCAAAGCGGGAAAAACTTACCGCGGTGTTGGTGCCGCCGCCACCGCTGCAAATGACTCTTTTCTCCACTTCGATTTTTTCGCCATAGTTCTGACAGATAACACTGCCCTCTCCGTTTTCAATCAGCTTGAACCCGTCCGAAATCAGGAAGATGTCTAAAATCGCCGAACCGAAAGAAACAATATTATATTTATTCATTTAGCCATTTAATCATTAAACATTTATTTGGACATTCAGCATTTAACCATCTGACCATTTAATTATTTGTTTATTGATCCATTTGCTCATTAAAGATCTGCTCACTCACCCATTGACAGCGACTCATTTACTGATAGAGCGTTTGCTGATCGAGAATCTAAAACGCAAAAAACTCTCTTAAAGCTGTCTCAAACCTGAAACAATAATAACACAACCTTAGCCGGGCAGTTCCTCTTCTGGAAATATCGATTACTAAAAAGAGTCCTATTGGAACACCGGGGATCGCAACAAGGTTTCAACGCTTTTGCAGTCACTAGAGAAACAAGGTAAAATTTATTTAGTGTTTAAAAAAACTCCGGATTGCGAAAAAGTTCTGGTTGAAGAACTTTTAGGAAAAAGCCAGTTTACCCTAAAAAAGTTTTTCGGCAAATTTAAACAACCTCTTTTCTTTTTTCTTCTTAAACGGGTTGACAACGAGGAAGACGCCAAAGACATCTTGCAGGAAACTTTTATTTCCGCTTTAAGGGCCTTGCCCGGCTTCGAGTTCCGCTGTCCGCTTTTTTCCTGGCTTTGCGCTATCGCCAAACACGAAACAATTGACTTTTACCGCAAGAAAAAACTAAAGACGGTTCTCGCTTCCAGGGTGCCGTTTTTTGAAGAAATTGCCGACCAGGCTCTCGGGCCGGAAGGGAAACATCTTAAGCAAGAATTAAAACAGGAAATTAAAAATGTCCTTTGCCAGTTAAGCGAGGGATATTCAAAAATCTTACGTCTTAAATATGTAGACGGACTTTCGATGAAAACGATTGCCCAAATATTAGAAATTACCGTTAAAGCGGTCGAATCCAAATTGGGCCGGGCCAAAAACAAGTTTAAAGAATTATGGCAAAGAAAGGAATCGGCAGTTCTTGCAAAAGAATATTTAAGATCGCCTCCTTAATCGGATTAAGGGAATCCTGGCTTCTTTTTAAAAACAGTTTGGGCTTGGTTTACCACCCCTTCCTCACATTGCGGCAAATCAGGAAAAAGCGTGATTTTTCACAAACGTTCTTAGTTATTTCACTAATTGTTTCCCCTTTGACGATCAGTCTTTTTTTAACACTAATACTATTTATTAGCTCCAGGCTCTTTCACTTTTATTTACCTTACGAAAGGGAGGCTCTGCTCTTTTTGGTTATCTTCTCAAGCCTATTTGTGCTATCAAGCATTCTGTACCTTGCCTATTGGAGTTTGAAGGTAATTAAAAAAAATCATTTTAATTTTTACTAAAGATACAAAGATGGCAGGTTGTCCGGAAGCGAGGTGGCACAGACTAAATCAGGAAGGGTTAACTGATCCTCGCAAGCCCGGAGGCCATATGAGCCGGGAAGTGTTTACCAAAAGAACGGGTACTAACCCACACCCAAACGTCTCTTTGGATAGAGCCATTTATGAGATAAAAAAGAGGGAGAAACCCAAAATACTCTAATGATTCGAATCATTAGAGTATTTTGCTCCTTGCCTCACGATCAAGGTCTCTTTTAATCTCCCTCCAAAATTTGTTTCCTTTCCCGTAAGTACCTAATTTAACAAACTCTCTAGCCAATTTTGAAAAAAAATCGTCTATTCTCCTTATAGAAAGAAGACCTTTAACCAGCTGACGGTATTTTTCGTTTTCTTCCAACCTGTTCTTAATACTGGCTATAGTAGATGGACTTAAGTGAACTGACTGATAAATATCTTGATAACTGGCTCCTTTCTCTAAAAGAAGGGCGGCCGCCATTCTTTTGGCGATCATTACTTTTTCCGTTGGGGTCAGAAGGAAAGAAATCAGAAGGTCACGGCGATTTTTTCCGACTTTATTAAGTGAGTCAATCAAGCTCTCAAAAACTTGCTGCCAAATTTCTGGTCTTAATTTCCAGTGAGAAATTTGAGACATTTCTATTTTCAGGTTACAAGTTTTATCAACTCGGGTCAATAGGCTTAATTGACGTTATCAGTTGGTTTTTGGAATTATAGAAACGATTTTGATTATCTTGTAGTCTTAGAGTCTTTTATCAAATTCAGTTAACCAAAACTGCCAGCTGATTAGGTTTTCTCTTCTGGTTTATTTTAATCCCCGGTGTCTTGATGCTTTGGTTTCTAATTGGGAAAAGAAGCCTTCAAGACCGTTGTTGTCCTTGGGCATGTTGGCAATATTCAGATAAGTGAAATTTTGTTTTTCCTCCAACGGATTATTGAAAAAGACTGACATTTTTTACACCCATAACGTCGCTTTTTATGATATGTTTTTTTTCATCATGGGATAAATGATAACAGCTTTTTACCGAAGATTCAGGAGAAAGTATCATTTTTACCAACCGTTAACTTTACTTAAGCCGGTCAATACCAAATACTCTAATGATTCGAATCATTAGAGTATTTGATTCCCAGAGCAAGCTTAAGTTCGCAAACGAAGTGCACCAAGTTAGGGTAAAATAACTATCCTAAGGAGGCGCAAAATGAAAGATTATTGCCATTTGT
>JAHJSD010000054.1 GCA_018830585.1 Patescibacteria group bacterium | reverse complement strand
CAACAGAACCAAATACTGGCAAATCGGTTTAACCAGTCTCGATTACCAAAACTTAGCCATTTCTTCCAAACAAAAAGGCTCTTTAACTGGTCCGAAAGATTTTAAGGTTCAGTACTCCCTTGACTCCGGTTTAACTTGGGATGAAATTCCCGGCTCTGATTTAACAGTTAATTTAGATTGGGACTCCCCTGCCAATTTAACCAGTCTTGCCTTACCAACTGAATGCAGTAACCAATCGGAGGTCTTACTGCGCTGGGTGATGAGTTCCGATACTTCCATCAGAGGGGATGAAGTCGGTTCCTTAGGTACAAACAGAATTGACAGTATTATCATCACCGGCGAATTGATTGATGACGACAGCGACGGCGTTCCCGATTCAGAGGACAATTGTCCAAACGACCCCAATCCCGACCAAGCCGACTCCGACCAAGACGGGACCGGCGATGTTTGCCAACCGACAGGGCCGGTTTGCGGAAACGGGATAATCGAGCCGCCTGACGAGGAATGCGACGGCAATTTCCAAAACTGCTCGACTCCAAACGGGTATAGCGGAGAGCAATCGTGCCAACCGAATTGTCTTGGCTGGTCAGAGTGTTTGAGTGAAGAGTTTTGCGGCGACGGCGTTGTCAACGGCAATGAACAATGCGACGATGGCAATACTGATTCCGATGACAGCTGTGACAATAACTGCCAATCGGAACAGCCCGGCTCAATTTCAGGTTTTAATTTTTACGATCAAAACGGCAACGGATCTTGGGACGGCTGGTTCAGAGGAGAAATCGGAATCAACGGCTGGAAAATATTTATCGATGAAAACCAAAACCGGAAGCACGATAAAGGGGAAAAATCGAAAAATACTTCAGGCCGGTCTTTCAGCCGAGGCAAATACTCTTTTAAAGATTTACCGGCCGGAACTTATCAAATTTGTATAGAAACGAAACCAGGCTGGAAAAGTTCACTGCCGGATAATGCTAACTGCCAAACAATTACCCTTTCCCCCGGCGAAAACAAAACCGGGATCAATTTCGGCAACCTGATCGGTTTTAAAAAAATATTCCGGCATTACAACGGCAATCTTCTGGAGAAAAGGAATATTTTTTGGAATTGAGAGTTAATAAACTGCGCTCAGGTTTACACCCGTGGTCCGCCGGCTAGCGGATTAATTCACCTTGTGCGTTCCGACGAAACGCCGGAACGTCATTTTGTAACACTCCTGTCTAACGGCCCGCTTCAATTGCCCAGCGAGGCGAGCAGGCAGGTCGTTCCTGACACTAACGTCGGGTTTTCGCTATCTTAGAATAAAAACGGTCATCCTCGCCGTTCTAAACTTGTTTTAGGAATCTACTACAGATTCCAGTAAGTTCCAAAACGAGGCCAAGATGACACTCCAGAGAAAGTTTGTCATAAATCATAAATGATTATTGTTTAATGATAAATAAAATTGACTACCGTTTAACCTCTTCGATTCTATCAACCGTCAGCCAAGAAGCCATCGCTCCGAATCCACTCTTGTCAATTTCAAAAGGGTCAACTTCCTTAGGATTTCTAAGGTGAATGATGATGCAGTAACGTTTGTTTTTAATATATTCCAGAATTTGCGGCATAATCTCCTTAGTCCCCAAGTCAGAAACAGAATACTTCTTCAAAAGCCACTCTCTTTTGGCTTGGTCTAAATCAGCGTATTGTTCCACCTTGTTAACTTCGGCCTTAACCGTCACCGGCTCGCCGGAATCTTTAAAATAGATTGTTTCTCCAGTAGAAATCTGGTCCCAAGGCCGGTACTTATTGATATACCACCTTGATTCAACCGTCTTTTCTCCGGTAAGGATTTTTTGGGTTAAACCCCAAGATTTGCGCATAATGGCAACGTGGACTCGTTTCATACCCTTATTAGCAAGCCAACAATTCTCTATAATCCTTTATTTTCCCCCAGGTATTTAAACCGTGGTATTTTTTTGCCGTCAACAACCACCGTCCCCAGAAACATTTTCAGAGGTCTGGCCCAGAGAGCGTTTTCACCAAAATCCTCGCTTTTATATAAAGCCCGGTAAATTACCAATTCCTCAAAAGTCTCGCTATGACGGGCAACACCAATCAGTTGATAAAGACCGCCTTTATAGTGCTGGTACTTGCCTGGTTTTAGCCAAGTCAGTTTTTTTGTTTTCATATCCTTTTGAAAATATTTTAGGCCAAAAGTATCAACGAAACAATCGTCTGTCCATAATTGAATCCGCACACCTGAAGTAACAGACAGGTGTGTACATACAACCTAACAAAATGGACAAGACCACTGTTTGGCTCGGCCAGGGATTAAGGCAAAGAGAAGTAGCTCGACGTCAACCATTACTGACAAAATCAAACGAAATGGATATACTATCCGCTCTCGCTTCACAGAAAAAAAGGGTGAAACATCCCCGGTATTGGAACAAATCTTTAACTGTATAACTTGATCTCCTTGGTTCTATGACTTATACTCAATTAATGGGCTATTATGGAAAACTCGAAGAGAAAAAGAAGGCTTTGTTTTTAAGAAGAAAGGGCTACTCTTATACTGAAATTTTGAAAAAGATAACTGTTTCTAAGAGCACACTGAGTAAGTGGTGCAAAGATATTACTCTTTCTGCCAGCCAAGTCGAGGCTTTAAGGAATAAAAAAGTTACCGGACAAGAAAAGGGCCGGTTGATTGCAGCAAAAAATAAAAAAAGAAAAAGGCAAGAAATTACAAGCGAAATATTCAAAGACAGTCTTGAACAAGTAGGAAACTTGTCTCAAAGAGACCGGCTTATTGCCGGAGTTGCCCTTTATCTAGGAGATGGAGCTAAAGGAGACCAGGAAGTAAACTTTTCTAACACTAATCCAAATATTATAAAATTTATGATCGCATGGCTTAGAGAGTTTGGGCCTGTTGACGAAGCTGATCTTAGAGGACAAATATGGATTCACGACAATCAAAACGAAAAAAAGGCCAGAAGATTTTGGTCAAACATAACAAAGATCCCTGTAAACCAATTTCGTAAGTCTTACGTTTCTAAAAATAAAGTAAACAGCAATAAAATCAGGAAAAACATAAATAGGCACGGCGTTTTTTCTATAAGGATCTCCCGGGTCAACTTGCAAAGGAGGCTCAAAGGTCTAATGTTGGCCCTGCTTTCCTAAAGCTATGATATAATTTTTGCGCACATTTAAATCCCCGGTAGCTCAGTCGGTAGAGCACTCGCCTGTTCAGTAGAGCAGCTCCTGATAGAAATATCAGGATGAAAACCCTAAACCAGAACAAGGTTCGGTTCAGGGTGTAATTGGGTGAATTCAGGGAAACCTAATTCCGACGTAACGTCGGAAATGGCAATCCTGAGCCAATCCTTGGTTAAAGTTGGTCGGAGAAGGTTTACCTTGCCGAAGCTTTAGCGAAGGCAGGTGCAGAGACTAGGTGATTACACCATTTAGCGCCCAACACCTAAAAGAATTTTTTCTCACGGTGATAAGATAGTCCATGCCTTAATGAAAATTAGGGGTCACATGTAAGCGATTGGTCGTAGGTTCAAGTCCTACCCGGGGAGCCAGATGGGACGAGAGGGCAACAAAGAGTCCTTTTGTCCCGCAACATCGCTCTTTATCGATGGTTCGAATTTTTCGTTTCCTAAACCCTTGAATTTATCAACATTCGAACCGTTTGTGGCTGAGACCGCTTCGGAGAGGATTTTAAAGGTCTTGGAGTAGGCATGGCTTAATTTTCCTTCGTCGAGTTTTAATTCTCCATATACCAACCTGATAAGGCTTCGCTGTTCGTCCAACATGCCTTTTTCTTTGGCTTTGAGGTAGATGTCTTTGGCTCTCTGGGAGAGTTCGTAGATGTTAATGCCGAGATTCAAATAACCAGTGCTGGCTTGCGAGTGCTTCTTTATCGACTCCGTTACCTCATCTTTTTCCTCTGAGTATTGCTTAAACTTCCTGTTATAAAAATCAGGCGTGATCTTCTCATCCAGCTTATCGTCGTATAATCTGTCCAACCGTTTCTGAATCGCTTCATAGCGGGCTTGTAGTTCGCCTACGGTGCTGTTGTGGTAGACAATCTCGTCCTGGTGGCTTTCCTTGAGCGCTTTCTTGAGCCAGTCAACAATATGGCTGTTTTTGATTTTCAGGTTGTCAAAACTACCTAAAAGTTGTTCTTCGACCGCCTCTTCCTTTGCCCAGGTTTTTTGGCTGCAGTTGTGGTAATGGTTGCAATGTCCGTAATTATGCCCCTTGGCGGTTTCCCAAGTGATTGATTTGCCACACTCGGCGCACTT
>JAHJSD010000053.1 GCA_018830585.1 Patescibacteria group bacterium | reverse complement strand
GTGAAGGATAGCAAAAATCCCTCTTCGTCACACCATCCGAGGAGTCAGATGTTACGCTTCGCTCCACTCTGCCACCTCGGAGGAGTAACTCCGCTTATTTTTCCACTCGTCTTCGGGTCACTTAAATGGCGAAGTCGGGAGGGTCTATCGAAAGAGAAGCTCTCTTAACGGCTTAGCAGACAATTTATTTTTCGAGCGAGTCCTCGAGTCGAGAAATTTTTTAATAATTTGACAACAGAACAATCTATCAATTTATTCCCAATTCTTAAGTCGTAAATCAATGCTTAATGATAAATGAACAATAAATTTCGGCAGAAATTTATTTAGTGCTTTCAATCCTCACCCAAGTACTTTCAAAAGACTTATGGATCACTTTTCTCTCCCAAAAGATCAACAGCCAAAGGTAGAGACGAACAGCCACCAACTCTAAGGTCCAAACAAACTCCTGAACATTGTCCGGGTAGGAAAGAACCCTAAAAATCCCGCTTATTTCTTCCAGAAAACGCTTCGACTTAACACCGGCGGACGACCCGATCAGGTCATTTATCTGGATAAAGCCGCCGGCGCTGCGCTTTTTCTGAAGCAGCCAGTCTTTCAGGTTGTTTGGATATTTGACATAAACCTTAGCCTCCGGCTGATAATCAACTTTAGCTCCCCTTGCCCAAATCATTCTGGAAATAACCGCGTCGTCGGCTAAAGCATTGCCCGGAATCAGACCAAGCAGTTTCCTCCTAACCGCCATCAGATAGCCGCTGGCATCCAAAAACTCGCCATTTCTGTACTTTTCCATTCTCTGTTCATGTGCTCCCACCTCAGTCAGAAGATGCGCCCAGAAACCAAAAATATTGCTCCTGGAATTAATCGGGATCGGCCTTCCGGAAACTGCGCCGACTTCAGGATTCTGAAACCCTTTCAACAGTTTGGCAATCGCCTCTTTGCCGACAATAACATCACCGTCGGTCAAAATTAAAATCTCCCCTTCGGCCTTGTCAATAGCTTTATTTAGTGCCTGAGGTTTACCTTTTTGTTTATCCTGAACCCACTTAACCAAACCCAAAGAATCGCAGGCAATACCGGCCTGTTTAGTTTCCTCATCCGGACAAGTAAGCAGAATCTCAAATTCTTCATTAAGGCCGGAAATCTCTTCTTCTATGTCTTTAACAAGCATAGAAACAGTCTTTGGTTCTCTCCAGGCAGTGATAATAATTGAAATCATATCTTTTAGAGTGAATAAGTAGGAATCTCAGGATGATTTTATCACTTTTCCAGTCCTAATTCACTATTTGAGACTATTCTGCCGGACATTAGGACCTTAAATTCTGCCCGTAATCCAAAAAAACTATTTCTTCCTGACCGCCCTTTGGTAAAGATCCATGTTTTCCAAAGCCAAAGCGGTACCTTTCACCACTGAAAGCATCGGCTCCTCCACTCTATGGAAAGCGACATCAATGTTTTCGGACAAAAACTTATCCAAGTTTCGAAGCAAGGAGGTGCCTCCGGATAAAACAATTCCCTTATCAACGATATCGGAAACCAACTCCGGCGGTGTTTCCTCCAAAACCCCCTTGATTACCGCCAGTATTTGCTTTAATGGGCCGGAGATCGCCTCGGTTATTTCGTCATTGGTGACCTCTACTGATTTAGGCAAGCCGTAAATAGAATCCCTGCCCTTAACTTCCATTGATTTCTTTTTTTTAGAAATAACCGCCGAGCCGAGTTTAATTTTGACCTCCTCAGCTGTCTGCTCCCCGACTAAAATACCGTGTTTTTTTCTCAAATAAGCGGCGACGGCATCATCAATCTTGTTTCCTGCCACTCTCAAGCTTTTGTGGGTTACCACCCCGCCCAAGGAAATCACCGCCGCTTCGGTCGATCCGCCACCCATGTCAACAATCATATTGCCCGACGGCTCGGACACCGGCACCCTGGCGCCGATCGCCGCCGCCAAAGGTTCGTCAATCAAATAAGCCACTCTGGCCCCAGCGCTCATAGTGGCATCCAAAACCGCTCTTTGCTCTACCTGGGTCACTCCGGCCGGAACACAAATCATTATTTCCGGTTTGAAGAAAAAAAATTTGCCGCAGACTTTTTGGATAAAATAGCGAAGCATCGCCTCGGTGGTTTCATAGTCGGCAATTAC
Source organism: Patescibacteria group bacterium (assembly GCA_018830585.1). GTDB lineage: Bacteria > Patescibacteriota > Microgenomatia > UBA12405 > JAHJSD01 > JAHJSD01. The sequence goes on along the minus strand of JAHJSD010000053.1, from coordinate 2,845 downwards.
CCCATCCCTCATCGGCCGGCAGGCAAAAATAAACTCCGGAGTCCGGCCCAACATCAATTTCGCTTCTTTGCCGACGGCCAGCACTTTCTGGTCTTCAACGGAAATCGCCACCACTGTCGGTTCATTCAAAATTAACCCCTTGCCTACCTCCCAAACCAAACTGTTGGCTGTGCCCAAATCTATTCCCAATTTTTTGAAAATTGCCATGCTTTATTATCTTATGACATATTATGACATATTTAGAGTGAGTAATACTGACTAAAATCATTATAGCATGGGAAGAAACTCTCAGGAGCCGGAGGGACTTCTTTTTTTCACGCTTTTTTTCTTTTGTTTATACCCCTCTCTTCCATTGCATTTGTTCTCTCCACCCGGCTTGACATCGACAATTGATCTTCAACGGAACCTGCTCTGGATTTGTCAAGGGCGGGGGTAACAACACGGTAACAAGTTATTGCCATTGAATCAGTTCTTTCCGACCCGCTAAAACAACGGGTTGCCTTCTGCGCAGGGAAATTTTTATAGAGACCCTTCTCCTGTCTCCCGGCAGATTCCCTCCACCTTATCCATCGACTGACAGGACAACCTTCCGACCCGCTGCAAGTGGGCAATCTGCATTTCATGTCCTCTAACTTCTCGGTCAATTTTCCGACAGCCATTTTGTTTATCTTGAAAAAAACTATTTAAGCAAGCTATTTATTATATCAATCCCATTTAAAACCCTGCTGTTTAGCTTGTAGTTGTTCCTAATTACTGGTATGATTCAAGCTAAATGGAAAAGAAAGCGGCCAGAAGGACAATTGTTGTCTTGAGTTTGGTTTTGCTAACCGTTGTCGGTCTCACCTATCTGATTTCTTTTCTGATCAAGGGCTATCGACCAACGATAAACCAAAACCGGTTCGGTTTTTTGCCTACCGGCCTTTTGGTGGCCAACTCCGACCCGGAAGGAGCTTCTGTTTATATCAACGACAAATTGGCCACGGCGACGGATGACACCGTCAGTCTGCCCCCGGACGAATACTCCGTTAGGATAGAAAAAGACGGCTATCTTCCCTGGTTTAAAACTTTAACCATCCAAAAAGAGATTGTCACCCAAACTAACGCCCTTCTTTTTAGAAGCACCCCGGACTTAAAACCGCTAACCAGCACCGGAGCGATTAAACCAACCCTCTCTTCCGACGGCGGTAAAATTGTCTATGGAGTAACAAACTCCGCCAGCGCCGAAAAAAACGGTATCTGGGTGCTGGATTTGGCTTCCAACCTGCCTCTTAACCGGGCCAATAACCGGCAAATTTCCGGAGCGGTCAATAAAATCGACTGGGAAACGGCTATCTTTATCTGGAGTCCCGACAACAAAGAGGTTCTTTTGGTAAACCAGGAATCGGAAAAAATCACCGGTGCTTATTTGGTCCCAACCGACAAATACACCTCCGGGGAAAAATTAGTTGATGCCAGCATCCGGTTGACTTTGATTCTGGAAGAGTGGCAGAAAGAACAGCGGGAAGAATTAAAATTAAAAATTGCCAAACTACCCAAAGAAATGGTCGAGGTTGCCACTGTTTCAGCAAAAATGGTTAATTTCTCCTCTGACGGGGAAAGATTTTTTTACTTGGCAAAGGAAGCGGTAAAAATCCCGGAAAACCTGATCCCCCATCCGCCGGCCAGGTCAACCCAACCGGAAGAAAGAGAAATCCGGCCCGGCAATATTTACGTTTACGACATCAAACAGGATATTAACTTCTTAATCAGTTCAGCAGAGAGTCTCGGAGTCGAACCGCAAAAACCGGCCGAAAGCGGATCTTTAGATCTGTCTGCTTACCAGCCTCAAGCCCCCAGCTGGCTGACTAACAACCACCTGGTTTACATTGATCAAGGGAAAAAAGAAGTTAAAGTAGTTGAGTCCGACGGCACTAACATCCAAACAATTTATTCCGGTCCTTTTAATAATGGATTCATTTTTCCGTCCCCGTCCAGCCGAAGCCTGATCGTGCTTACCTCGCTTCATCCCGATTCTCCGGGAAATTTGTACGAGATAAGAGTGAGATAAAACAGAAGTTAGCCTCTGGGGCGAAGGGGACAGGGTTTTGGGCCAGCGTTACAGTGATAATTACTGTTTTCTCCTCCTCTCGCCGGCGAAGATGACCATCCCAGTCTTTCACACTTAGTCTGGCGGGGGCCAGCAATCAGACAACGCCCAACTACACCAGGATTGTTACAAACTCCCCACCCTTTTCCCCCAGTCAAATCCTGAAGAGTTCTTGCGCCCACCGTTCTTTCAGCTACAACTATCTTCATACTATAGTACCCGCAAAACAAGTTTACCACATTTTTAAGCTTGAAACACTGAAAGTTTGATTTGCGCTTGCTATATGTATTATACCAAAAAAGACAAAAATTGTCAGTGGTTTTAGGAGGTTTTTGTAAAAACATAGATTTTATTAACTTAGATTTTTTATCAAGGGCCATCTACACACGTTGTTTTTATCACCACAGTCTGGTTTTTACTTTATGAAAAATAGAGATCCATTATTTACCAATCTCTAAAAGTTGCTCCTTTATTGCCCCCGACCTTTGCTTTCCTGCTTCCGGATTGGTACTAAAGCCTTGATCCAATCTCTCCTGCCATTGACCGGCCGCCCACCTTTGCAACGGCTCTCCGCCATGATCGGAAACAAACGCCTTCACGCCAGCCCAAACACTTTGTTTGCTCTCTTGATAATCAGGATGTCCTAACACTTTTTTTCCGGCAGTCTGTATCTCCGGACGAGAATAGGCAAAGTCATAAACAAGGTTATACCAACCTTGCTCCGCAGCAAGCCGAACTTCGTCGTCAGCCGCCATTTCT
>JAHJSD010000052.1 GCA_018830585.1 Patescibacteria group bacterium | reverse complement strand
TGTTCATTCTATCCTTAGAACTTAAAAGAGCTTGCATCGTACCCCATCTTTTCTTGAGTTGTACCTTGGCATACTCGGTCAATCCTTGTGTTTTTCTATCAAAAAACTCATCGATTTTGTTCTGATCTGTAATTCTCTGAGGAACTCGTCTGGCTTCATATCGTAGATCCAAAACGACCTTGTCTGTCACAGCTTCGTTATATTTGTATTCATGAATATAACCACCCCATACGGCAATGCTGTTTGTTTTATCAATCTTTAAGAGTGGTGTACCGGTAAAGCCAATAAAAGTAGCATCGGGTAAAATAGACGTCATCGCTTCGTGCATTTTGCCTGTATGTGATCTGTGGCACTCATCAACAAAAACAAAAATGTTACCTTGTGCTTTAAAACCAGTAGGAAGATTATTTTGTAAATCTTGAATATATTCTTCTACGCTTTGATCCACGCTCGATCCAAAACGCCCAAACTTTTGAACCAGTGACGCAATCAACCAATTATCTTTCTTGCTTAGCTGACTAAGAAGCCCTCTGCCGTTTTTAGTTCGATAAATATCTTCATCTATACCCTTAAAAACACCCTCAATTTGTTCATCTAGTTCAATTCTGTCGGTTAACAATATGACCCTTGCGTCTTCAATATTCTCCCGAATCCATTTTGCTAGCCAAACCATGGTCAGACTTTTACCGGATCCTTGTGTATGCCAAATGATTCCACCTTTGTTGCGCTTAGCATATTCCTGGGCGGCTTTAACACCAAAGTATTGATTATGACGGCAAACTTTCTTGATCCCACTATCAAAAATAATAAAGTTATGAATTATTTCCAAAAATCTCTTCTTTTGACACATTTGCATTATGTGTCGATCTAGCCTGTTGGATTCATTGGCAAAATCTGTGTCTTTTGGATTCCACGTCCAATAGAAATCCTCAGGTGACTCGGTAGTACCATAATGTAAGCCTTCGGTGTCGTTACCGGCAAATAGAAGTTGCATGGTGGCAAAGAACGGTTTAATAAACGCATCCTTCTGATTACCGATATTTTGACGAATACCTTCTGCAACTGACACAGTACTTCGTTTAAGCTCAATCACTCCCAGGGCGATGCCATTCACATACAAAACAATATCCGGTCGCTTTGTCCGATTGCCTCTAACCGTTACTTCTTCAGCGATAGCAAAGTGATTGTTTTCCGGATTTTCCCAGTCAATGAAATTAACTTCCTGACTGCTTTCTCCCAATTCCTCACGAAGTGAAATACCATAGCGAAGCCGACCATATATTTCTTTATTCAACTCAAACAAACTCATTATCTGATTACTGGCAATTTTTTGCAGTTCAGTGATAGCTTTATTTATTATTTTATCGCTATATTTTTTTGTGCTTTTTAAATATTTACGTAATAACTTTTCTTCAACATTGCTGTTTTTCTCCCTATCTTCCCAATTGCCAAGATAGTCATAATCTAATCGCTTTTTATCTTTAAATAGTTCAATAATGCGGTTTTGCGTCTTTCGCTCCAGTTGACCAACTTTTGGTGATGTCTTTGTCATAATTTAATTTACCAATCTAATTTTTCCTGTTAATAACTGTTGCATCATGCCAGTCTTAATTTGTCGATACTTTGCCAGTTCTTTTTCTAAATAATCAATTTCAAGATCCACATCAGATAAAACATCGGCAATTGAGGTTTGTTCAGGTTTTAATGGAACTCGAATTTTTATTTGTCTAACAGAATTTGGACTGATTTCTAAAAAAGTACTTCCACTAGCTTTTTCTAACAAAGCATCTTGCTTGGTTTGCATGAGATAATATAAAAATTCGTTGTTTGTATAAAAAGAGGGTACCAAAGACTGGAATCCCTGATTAGTACAAGCCCTTTCTTTAAGAATACCCAGATCGCCGATGCCTGCACGTGAGGATAGAAGTATTGATCCTTCTGGTAAAATCTTGGTAGAGCTATTTCTAAAACCTTCTTCTGTTATTTTCCTTCTGCTGCCGTAAAGATATTTAGAATTACCTACTTCTGTCGGTGTAAACCAGTTAATTTCCCCATTCCAATATTTAGACACTGACGAACTTGGTGTTCCGCCACCAACAATCTCAGCAACCTCCTCTAATTTCTTTGTTTCCCACTTCCCACTAAACCCAGACAAGCGTTTTTTGCCAGTAAGCAACTCTTGCATTGCGCCTTGTTTGATAGCTTTCTTTTTGACAATCAGCCTTTCCAGCTTTTCTATCAACTCATCTGTGTCTGAAAGGATTCTAGCAATGACGGTTTGCTCAACTTTTTGTGGAAACGGGATAGTCGTTTTTTTTGCACCTGTTATCGTATAAGTTCCCACTGTAGAACCTGCTGACATCTTAATGATTTGCCTTTCAATAAAAGGGGTAAGATACAGTTGCTTGAGAAACTCTGAATCAAGCTTCTTATTAATCTTAAACCAAATAATATTCCCATCTTTAAAATAAAATTTGTGGCTGTTTACTACTACATAGACTTTTCCTAAAGTTCCAACACCTGTGACTAATATATCTCCTTTAACTGGTACACCATATGCACTTTTGTATTTTTGATACATTTCTTCTTCAATAAATAGTTCGTTATCAACTTTACCTTTTTCACCTAAAACAGCTAATTCTCGAGCTCTATAGAATGGAACTCCCGAGGATCTCCATTCACTTTGAAATACTCTCTTACTGGAGGTAATTTCAAACAACTCTCCCAAATTCTTTACATTCCAGTCTTCTGGAATGATTCCAACATCTGTTTGTTTGCATCCCGCCTTCACTAAAGTTTCGGCGGGCAAGCCTGTTGGTATTTTTTGAGTAGCTGTATTCATGGTCAATTTTTTTAACTTTAAACTGATTTTGTGATCAATAATTTATTTTTTAATAAAGACTCAATTTCTTTTACTAATTTAATTTTTTTTATATCATCTGCTTTTTTGAAAAATGAAGGTTGTTCTTGAATTATTTGTACAAGCCTACACCAGTATGCAATAAAATCAGCTGATTGAAGCAATCTACTATATTTACTAATACCTTCATAACCACAATCCATAAAGAAAAAAGAAGATTTGTGTTTATTAACAATTCTTTGATGTTGCACTAGCAATTCTTCAAGAATATTTTCTTTAATATCATCTCGTCTATCGAAAATTAACATTAATTGTTTGTTGGTGTTTCCAGCATTTTGTTTGACATACTTCACAGCTACATCAATAAGTCTTTCCAAGGATTCAATGTACATTTTATCCTTATCTTTACCGTTTACAGATTCTTGTGTGTATATAAATCTAGCAATTCCAGAAGCACTTAGTAATTTAGCGATCTCTAAACTGATCTCCGCTCTTTTATCCATAGAGAGATTTTTAAAACTACCCCTACCATTCCAAATATGATCAGCGTGAATTTCGAAATCTTCTATCTTTAACTTTGTTAATAATTGATTTAACTCTTTATAAAATTTTCGACACTTACGATCAGTTATCAAAACCGCACCTAAGCCTTCTACTTTATTAATTTTGTCTATAGTCTCATCCAAATAAAGTAAATACATATTTATACTTTAAACCCCATCCTGGTTAGATGATCATTAACTTTTTTGGTAAGCTCATCGGTATTTTTAACTATCTCTGGAAGAGTTTGCTCATAGCGCTCAGCCAACTCTTTGACTCTTCCGGCTAGAGTTTGGGATAAACGATCAACCTCACTCATTACACTACTTTCAAACGCACCCATCCACTTGCGATCAACAACAAGTGTTTTAATGTCCTCAATGCTTAGGGTTGGATATTTGGTAATTATCTTTTGTTCCATATCTTTTTCTGCCTCTTTTATTTTCTTTTTCGCTTCTGCTTCGTTTGCCATAAGGTTTGCATATTTCTGTAAAACTTCCAATTCATCTTCTGAATCAGATTCGTCTTTGATCTCTTTAAGTCTTTTGTTTAAATCACCTTTGGTAATGTTGCCTTTTTCATTAACTACATCGGACAACAAGCTCTCATCTCCACCATGTTCTTCTTTCATTTCTTCCATTTTAGAAACAGCTTGATCTATTTCAACCTGAAGATTATTTAAATTCGATTGCTCCTGAGCAAAATAAGTTTTTATCATCAAAGATATTGGAATCAACCGACCCTCAAGACCAACAAGTCCTGCAATATCTTTCTTTACTTTGTTTTTATTCTCCTTTTGAAGACGTACAACTTCATTACCAGCTCGCCACTCATCTGAAGTGACTATATAAATATCATCCTGCATGGTTTCTTCCCAGTAGGTCATAAGATGCTGGTAGATATCATATTTGTCAATCAGTTTAATCTTCTGGTATGACTCAAGAAGACTGTCAGATAATTGTTTAATTACCGACTTGGGAGGAGTAGTTTTGTCTAAACCTTTTAGGTATACTGTTTTTGCTTTGCGCCAGTTATTTAATATAGTCTGGACGCTTTTTCTAAAAGATAAAAACTCACCTTGCTCTAGTATGGTGGAACGAACCTCCTCAGAAGGAATTGCAACATCGAAGTATCCAGACCGAGAAGAGTTTTTAAATAACGATCCCCTAAGTGATGGGCAAATAACCCAGTAGTTTTCAAGTAAATCGATATCATGTTTGGGAATACCACCCTTTAAATGAGCTTCTATGCTTTGGATATCCTCGGGTTCACTTGTGTCAATATAGCGAGGCAAGTTCAGGTTGTACTCGTTTTTTTCAATCTCTTTATTAGTAGCAAAGTGGCTAAATTTTTCTAATTCCTGTTGTTTATCCCAAATATCAATAATTTTGCGAATATCTTGCTCTCTTAGTCTATTTTTGTTGCCATCTTTAACAAATCCTTTGGAAGCATCAATCATGAAAATACCCTTTCTATCTTGAGACTTCTCTTTATCAATAATGACTATGCAGGCTGGAATACCAGTACCATAAAAAAGATTTGCCGGTAATCCGATAATTCCTTCAATATAACCACGTTTAATCAAGTTAGTTCTGATATCTGCTTCAGTATTGCCTCGGAAGAGTACACCATGAGGAAGAACAACTGCTCCTTTACCAGTACTTTTAAGCGATTTAATAATATGAAGTAAGAAGGCATAATCTCCATTTTTGTTTGGTGGCACTCCAAAACCATCGAAACGATCATAAAGATCCTCTTCTGGATTAAATCCATTGCGCCAAGATTTGTATGAAAAAGGCGGATTGGCCACCACATAGTCAAAAGTTTTTAAGACACCGCTTTCAGTAAATAGTGGGTTCGAAAGAGTGCTCTGGCCTTTTTTAATTACTGCTGTGGGCTCGGTATGAAGCCACATATTAAGAATTGCGAGCGCTGCAGTCGCGTTATCTTTTTCTTGACCATAAATTGAGATATCAACTGGTTTTGCCTCAGCTGCCACTTTTAGAAGGAGAGAGCCAGACCCACATGTTGGATCATAAACTGTCTGAGTTCTATCTTTGGCATTCTCTGCGCCGATTACTTTCGCAATAATTCGTGATACTTCAGATGGAGTATAAAATTGCCCCTTGCTCTTGCCCGATTCGACGGCGAAGTGCTTCATGAGATACTCGTAGGCATCTCCTAGAAGATCGTCTCCATCCGCTTTGTTCTTGCTAAAATCAAGGTCAGAATTTTCAAATATCGCCACTAACTTTGATAGACGATCCTGCTTTTCCTTTCCTTTTCCAAGTTTTTCTTCATCATCAAAATCAACTGCGTTAATTACACCACCTAACCTATTAGCTTCAGCCAATACATCTAAAACTCCATTAATACCTTCTCCTATATTTTTTTTACCCTTTAGCGCCACCAGATCGGCAAAGCTTCCGCCTTTTGGAACATCTACCAAAGAATCTGACTTACTTGAATATTTATCTGAAACATAGCGAACGAAAAGAAGAATGAGAACATAATCCTTATATTGTGAGGCATCCATACCGCCGCGTAACTCGTCACATGCCTGCCAAATTGAGCTATAAAGTTGTGATTTTTTAAGTGCCATGTCTAATTCTCGTTTTTAAGTTCCTCTCTATTTTATCACTATTTGTATATCTCGTGAGTGCCGATGTTGACAAGAAGAGCGCTGTTTTTGTCCGAGAACTTAAACAAAACTCGATAGGAGTAAGTAATGGAAAAAGAGTAGTAGTTTTTCATTTTGCCAGAGAGCTTGTGGGTTTTCAAAGAGGGGTAAAAAGGGTCTTGACGGAATAGTTTTAATTTCTTTTGGAAGATAATTTGAATACGGTAAGGTATTTTTTGGATTGATTTTTCAAATTGAGGAGCAGAATAAATTCTAATCATTTGCTCCTGCTTTACCCTCCTTAATCCACTGAGCCAAAAGCCCATCGGTCAATTCTATTAGTTTTCCTTCTTTTTCTGCTTTTTCAGCGTCTTTTATCGCCTCCATGGTATCCATCCATTCCCACTCCCGCTGTTTTCTCTTTAATTCTTCATATTGATCAATAGCCAAGATCACCGCTTGAGGCTTATTGTTGCGGACAATAATATAGGGTTGAGCTGATTCTTTTACTTGATCAATAACCTTGCCCGACTTCCGCTGTAAATCAGAAGCGCTGACGATGTTGGGAATATATTGGTATTTTTTCTTCTTTAACTTAACCATGATAAAAGTATACTAACTGTAAAAACATATGTCAAATTATACATAAAATGAATTGGGTTTGGGAGAGAATTGCACTCCAGATTTCTCGACTTCACTTCGTTTCGCTCGAAAAATAAAGAGGAGAGGAGAGGGTCTGGAAAATTCCGGATCCCTCCTCCGTCAAAGACTATGAAAGGGCAGCAAGCCCGGAATGACAAAGATTGCCGTTACCCTGTACACTACATTAATCCTTTTTCTTTTAAAGAAAAAAACTGTTTTCCGGCTATTATTAAATGATCAACCAGTTGAATGCCTAATAATTTTCCGGACTCAGTTATCCTTTTGGTAATTCTCAAATCCTCTTCCGATGGCTCCAAATTGCCGGACGGGTGATTGTGAACAACGATAACCGAAGCGGCATGGTATTTAATCGCTGGTTCAAAAATTTCTCTTGGGTGAGTAATATTGGCGTTTAAGCCGCCGATCGAAACTGTTTCCTGATAGATTAGTTGATTGCGAGCATTAAGGTAAAGACCAATAAAATGCTCTTTTTTATATTTGCCTATTTCTTTTAAAAGCTGGTAAACGCCATTTGGCGTGTTAATAATGACTGCCTCGCCATCTTGATCTAAGAGCAGCCTATAGCTCAACTCAAAAGCGGCTAAAATTCTGCAAGCGGCCACCTTACCAATACCTTTTTGGGAAACAAGCTCTTGGTAAGTTAATTTCGGCAAGTTCTTTGATCGATACTTAGAAAGAATATCTTTTGCCAATTGGATGACATTTTTTCCCTTGTAGCCTGAGCCCAATAAAATTGCCAACAATTCAGAATTAGAAAGAAACTGCGAACCATGCTTGGCTAATTTTTCCCGAGGCCTTTCTGTTTTAGGAATATCTTTAATCTTATATTGACTCATTGACCCATTCTACCCCAAAATTTAAGAATTCCGGCGGCGGGGGTGAAGATCATTAATTCCGGAAATTTTGTCTTAAATTGCGTCATCAGAGAAACTTAACAACTATTGCTTGTATCTTACTGCAAATGGCAGTTAGTAGCCAGTATTAAGAAGCAAGTATTAAGTAAGCTCCGGAGATTCAGAACGGGGGGGGATGGGACCAGGATGACGGAAGGGGTTTTCCACCCCCGGGGTGTCATAGGTACAACACCCCGGGGGTGTTGTACTCAACGATAGCTCGACCTTCAAGAATCCTTAGACCATTTCGATATATTAATACATCGAAATGAAAAACTATGATCTTGGGTGTTGTCCACTTCCGAAGTAGTTTACTATTGACAGATCGGTTAGACCAGAGGCCAGATACAAGACCGGAAAGAAACACACGCTGGCGCTGGGTTCCTCGTCTCGTAAAACTCGCTCGGAATGACGGATGAGAGGAGATGAAAGCTATTGTCCAAATTCCTACGATCCAGGATCGTTTGAAGATCTCGATCCTGGATCGAAAACATTAATTGCCAATCTCAAGGGGATTCTTCCCTCCCTACGGGAGATCAGAATGACGGGAAAAGACATATTTAATTGTCCACTTCTTGTTCACTTCCGAAGTGGTTTATCTAAGATGCAAATACGGGAGGTGTCGAGTATATAACACCCTTAAGGTGAAAGAGGTCGAACTCTCAGGCCATTTTTTGGATTTCAAGTAATCTTGTAGTAAAATACACTTATATGTCAGAGCAACAAGAAAATCTCGCCGCAACCTTGGCAAAAGTATATAGCTTGGATGATTTAGAAGCTGCTTTGCCACCTTCTCTCACTTCTAAACTTGGTGAAGGAGATAAAGGCGTAAGACGGACAATGAGCATGTTGATTGGCTTTGCCCCACGTAATCCGAACGCAACATTTGATCGCGCAGCCTTTAATACCCTTGTTGCTTTTGATTATGAGGCTAAGGAGCCATTTTCTCCTAAAGATGCAGAAGAAATGTTGCAGGTGGCTTTGGAGTCGGGACTTCTGACTCAGGAAGAAGGAGATAAAGGTCCAAGGTATAGGGTTAACCCGCAACTCCACGCTATAATGAAGAGGTTGATGGAAGACGAATAGGTTTAGAGTTTAAGAAATTTGTTGACTTCTTTTGTCGTGAATTCCGGGTATTCCAGAGGTTTAGGGGACGGGGCTATGGTTACCCTATCCATCCCGGAAATAATATAGCATCTTTTTAAAAGAAGATTAATTTGGTATCAGATACTCCAGAAACACACTGGATTATCCACTTCCGAAGTGGTTTACCATTGACATATCGGTATCAGACCAGATGCAAGGTCGGGGGGAAAGTACACGCTACGCTGCCTGCTCGCCTCGCTTGGCGGTCGAAGCGGGCCGGTAGGCAGGGATGCTTCGTTCCGTTACACCATCCGAGGAGTCCGTCCGGCCACCTCGGAGGAGTAGCTACGCTCAGAATGACGGGGAAAGACGTAAAACTCGCTCGGAATGACGGGGGGTTGGATTCTCCGCCCTGGAATTCTCCACCCCCGGGGTGTCGTACCTACGACACCCCGGGGGTGGATATTCATTTTATTTAGGTTTTGTTATCGGTTTATTGATATTCTCTCGGCGATAACGTCTTTCGCCCACGCCTTGTTTTGTAAGCCTTGAGCTTGCCGCGGGGTAAATTTTCTAGAGTAGTTTAACCGTATCCGTTTCAGTTAGCTAAACCCCTTTTTAACTTAAGGATTCTTATCCCTCCAAGTATTTTTATGCCGGTGATAATCAGGCCGGTTAACCAGCTTGGGTATCGATCTTTCAGTCTTTTTCGGTAAAAAATTTCCATTGATTCCACTCCGGCGAGAATAAACTTTTTTCTTTCTTCGAGATGTACCCTATTTTTTTGGCTTTTGCCCTTTGAAGCTCCCTTTAGATGAATCGCTTTTGCCTTAGGATAGTAAATAATTGGCCAGCCAGCCTCTTTTATTTTCCAGCAAAGGTCAATGTCTTCCCCATCTAAAAAGTAGTCTTGGTCAAACCAGCCAACTTGGTCCAAAACATCTTTTCTGATTAGAAAGTATGCTCCTTGGGCAACTTCGATTTTGTGAATCTTGTTTTCAGGAATATAACTGTACCAGTATCGAGCAAAGAGTTTAGATTTTGGAAAAAGCTTATCCAGCCGGGAAAAGTGAGAAAGAGCTACCCAAGGAGTAGGAAAAGATCTCCTGGTGTCTTTATCCAGCCGATGATTGGGGAGTTCCAGCCTACAGGTAATCCCGCTAACCCTTGGATGTTTCTCTAAATAGTCCAGCGTTTTTAGAATGGTGTCTTTTTCTAAAATAACGTCGGAGTTTAGAAAAAGAACATATTTGCCTTTGGCGATTTTCCTGGCGGCATTATTACCTCTGGCAAAACCGAGATTTTTCTTGTTTTCAATTAGTTTAATTTTTGGTCCGCCAGCTGGTGGATTGGAATTTGTTTGGAATTTGGGATTTGCCTGCCTGCCGGCAAGGCAGGGAGTTTGGAAATTTCTGATGGTTTCGACAGAACCATCAGACGATCCATTATCAACCACAATCACCTGGTAATTTTTAATATCGTTTGAGTCGAAAAGAGCGCTCAAACATTGCTGAAGTATTTCTTTGGTGTTGTAGCTAAGAACGATTACCGAAACCTTAAAACGGCTCATTTGGAAAGATTGATTTTGGCCAGAAACTTTTCATGGTCTACCACAACATAGTTGTTGCTGCCTTTTCTGGCGATTTTAAGACCTTCTTTTTTAAGTTTTTTACCTTGCTCCCCTACTCCACCTGGGTATTTTGGGTTAAGAAAGCCGCCGGTTTTTAGGGTCCGCCAATAAGGAGTGGTCTTTTTTTTACCTTCTTCTTTCCTTTGCTCTGCCGCATAAGCGGCAATCCAGGCAAAAATTCCGGTAGTAACCGGGCAGGCGAAATTGACTTTATGTTTTTCGGCTAACAATCTTCGGATTTCATTGATGGTAGTTACCTTACCTTTCGGAACCTTGGCCATAATTTGGTCAACCTCGATCGGCGCCGGGATAACAAAACTTCCTTTGCCCCAGCGGGTTGACATCTTGCCATTAACCTCTTTAATTTGAGGAAGATCTTTTCGGTTTTGAAGTTTCTGGACCCAGTCTTTTTTGGCTGTCATTATCGGTTGCTTAATAAAAAGGCTTAGCACCGTGTGATCGTTCCTGGCCTTGATTCGGATCCGGAAGGTTTCTAATTAGGCTTAGGATAAAACCAACCGTGCGGCGCTGCCGTCAAAATGCGAAACCAGTACTGTTAATATTATAGCAGGCCTGTTTTTGGCGGTTATTCGTTGTCAATATTTTGATAGAGCCGGATATCGACGGGATCCATTTTTGAATCTAAAATTATTGAGACCAAATCTGTCCGGTATCGTTCCTCTTTGACTTTCTCTTTGGTCAGGAAATAGGAAGCGGCAAAAGCAAGAGACTTTCTTTTGAAGTAGCCGACCGATTCTTCCGGGAAGCCTAAGTTGTCGCCGATTCTGGTTTTTACTTCAATAAAAACCAGAAAATTATTCTTTCTGGCGATAATGTCAATCTCTCCCCTTCTGGTCTGGTAGTTGGTCTTGACAATGCGATAGCCCTGTCTTTTCAGAAAACGGAGAGCCAGCTGCTCCCCTTTTTTGCCGATAACGGAGCTAGTTGGCTCTTTTGCCTTTTTTGCCACTCTGGTTTCTGAGGTAATACAATTTTGACCGGCGGATTTTTCTTTTCGGGTGTTTGGTTACGGAAAGATCGCTTATGTAAGGGGAATTCAAGGGAAAAATTCTTTCCACGCCGATTCTGTCGGCGGCGATCTTTCTGACGGTGAAAGTTTTACTTTCCCCACTGCCGCGGATCCTAATTACAACACCCTCGAAAGCCTGAAGCCTTTCTTTTTTGTTTTCCTCAATAATTTTGTAGGAAATTTTTACGGTGTCGCCAACGTTAAAGACGGTTTTGTCCTGCCATAAAGCGCTTATTGCCATAGATCAGATTTTATCAAATTATCCGCTTATGATCAAACGGCAGTTTAAAAGCCCCCTTTTTTTGGTCAGTTTAACCCACCTTCGCGAAAATTCATGGGCTAAAAGCCCATGGCTGGATGGTGATTCCAGGGTAAGGACAATTTTCGCTTTGGCGCCTGCCTGCCGGCAGGCAGGGGTTTCAGCTATCAGTTGAAACTTAATTAACAATAGAAAGCGAAGAATCAGCGGGTTTTTAACTCGCTGAGCTTCAATAAACTTTTAATTTCTTGTTCTAAGTCGATGTTCCAGCCGATGCCGAAACTGACGGTCACTTCCTTGCCGTTGGGAAACCGGATCAAACCGGTGTCGCTGCCGGGGTTGGCTTTGAGCAAGCTGTTTAGCCTGATTAGTATTTGCGATCCGGTCCCTTTAGGGATATCAATAATAAAACCTTCCTCTGTCTTTTGACTGCCGGGGGGAACTCTTTCTCCGTCAGCGATTTTTTCAGCTATTAAAGATTGTTTATCTTCGCGAAATTCAATTTTTGCCTCAATTAAAACCAATTTTTCCTCTATTAAAAGTTCTTTAGTTTCCGAAAATGTTCCCGGAAAAACAACTAACTCTACTTGCCCGGTATCGTCTTCGATTGAAACAAAACACATTTCTTTATTGCCGTTTCTGGTAAAAATGGTCCTCACCTTAGAAACCGATCCGGCGATTTTTACTCTCCCGCGCTGGACTTCTTCCAATTCATTGATCTTGTGAGTGACTAAATTAGAAAGCGCGGCCAACTTTTTAACTAACGGATGTTCCGTCAAATACAGCCCAAGAAGCTCTTTTTCCATTCTTAGTAATTGTTCTTTGGGAAACTCTTCTACCTCGGTTAATTCGTCATTAATGGTTTCTTTTTCTTTACCTGGAGAAAAAGAAAAAAAGCTGGTTTGGCCGCTTTCTAAATCTTTTTGTTTTTTGCTGGTTTTTTCACGGATTTTATCTAAACTGGCCAAGATGGCGCTTCTCTTGCCGAAAATATCCAAAGCGCCGGCCTTAACTAAACTTTCAAGAACTTTTTTATTTACCTTCTGGCCGTTGACCCGAAGACAAAAATCGGTCAGAGAAGTGAAATCCCCGCCGCTTTTTCTGGCTTTTAAGATTTCTTCGATTGCGGCAGCGCCGACATTTTTGATCGCGTTAAGACCAAACCAGATCGCCATCCCGTCCAGCGAATCCTTGTCTTGTTTAATCTTGAAATCTTTACCCGATTTATTTATCTCGGGTGGGTAAACGATAATCCCCATTTTTCTGCATTCTTTTACCCCGGCGCTGATTTTGTCCACGTCTTCGGACTCTGCTGTTAGCAGGGCGCACATATATTCGACCGGGTAATTAGCTTTCATATAGGCGGTGTGGTAAGCCAGCATTCCGTAGGAGGCGGCATGAGCCTTGTTAAACCCGAAACCGACAAAAGATTCAATGCTGGCAAAAAGCTCTTCTGCCTTCTTTTTGTTAAGCCCGTTTGCCACACAGCCGTCAATGAATTCTTGTTTCTGTTCTTCCATTTCTTCCGGAATCTTTTTACCGATTGCCTTTCGAAATTTATCGGCCTTAACCCAGTCATATCCGGCAATATAGATAGCGGTGTAAAGACAGTCGTCTTGATAGACGATCAGACCATAGGATTTATCCAAGAATTCTTTCATCCTCGGGTCCAGATAACTTACCCTATCCGGGTTTCTCTTTCTGGCAATATATTCAGGAATAATTGCCATTGGCCCGGGACGGTAGAGGGCAACCATGGCCATCAAATCTTCAATCTGGTTTGGTTTTAATTCTTTAAGCCAGCTGGTTATCCCTTTTCCGCTGAACTGAAAAACTCCCATGGTGTCGCCATTAGCTAACATTTTAAAAGTTTTTTTGTCGTCTAAGGAGATCTTTCTTAAATTGACTTTAATTTTCTTAGTCTTTTTAAGATTAACTAAGGCATTGCTTAAAATGGAAAGGTTTCGGATTCCTAAAATATCGAGCTTGATTAAACCGACGTCCTCAATGGCGTGCATTTCGTATTGAGTGATGATTTTATCCCCGCCGGCCTCTTTTTGGGTGGGGCTAAACTCATTAATAGTGGTGGGAGAAATTACCAAGGCGCAAGCATGAACGCTAATGTGGCGGGCGCAGCCCTCAATTTGTTTGGCGGCGTCGATGACCTTTCGGCAGTCCTGGTCTTGGTCGTAAAGCGCCTTTAACTCCGGACTGATTTTCAGGGCTTTGTCGATTGACATGGGGAATCCTTGGGATCCTATGGGAATTAGTTTGGCGATTTTGTCCCCAACCGCGTATTCATAGCCTAAGACCCGGGCGGTGTCTCTGACTGAACCTCTGGCTAACATTCTTCCAAAAGTGCAGATTTGGGCAACCGCTTCTTCTCCGTACTGGTCAACGATATGGTAAAGCATTTGTTGCCTTTTGTCGTCGGAGACATCCAAGTCTATGTCCGGAGGGCTTGGTCTCTGTTTGTTTAAAAATCTTTCAAAAGGAAGGTTGTAAATTAGCGGGTCAACAGAAGTGATTCCCAAAACAAAGGAAGCTAAGGATCCTGCGGCCGAACCTCTGGTGTTGGTCCTGGTGTTATTTTTTTCGGTCCAGTCAATGAAATCTTTCATTATTAAAAAGTAGGGGGCGTATCCTTTGCCGCAGATAATTTCAAGTTCATACTTGAGCCGCTCTTTGACCTCTTTGGAAAGCGGCTTGCCGTAATGATCTTTTGCCGCCCGAAAGGTTTTCTTGCGGAGCAGATTTTCATTTGTTTCTCCTTTTGGAATGGGAAATTTTGGGAAATACCATTTGCCCAACTCTATTTCAATCTCGCATTTATCGGCAATTTTTTTGGTATTCTCTATCGCGTCCGGAAAATCCCTGAATTCTTTTTCCATTTCTTCGGGAGATTTAAGATAAAAGTCAGGCGTTTCCAACATTGAAAGCCTTTTCGGCGTATTGACTGTAGTTTGAGTGTTGATCATTAGCAAAACGTCTTGAGCGAAAGAGTCCTCTTTGTCTAAATAATGAACATCATTGGTTGCTACCAGCGGTATGCCCAACTCGCGGCTTATTTTTACCAATCCCGTGTTGACAGCATCTTGTTTTTTAAGCCCAGGGTGGTTTTGAATTTCTAAATAATAATCTTTGCCAAACAACTGCCGGTAGTCGGCGGCTCTTTGTTTGGCTGTTTGGTAATTGTCTTCGAGTATTTGCTGGGCGATTTCCCCTTCAACACAGGCGCTGGTGCAGATCAAATCCTGGTGATACTTTTCCATTATTTCCCAATCAATTCTCGGTTTGTAATAAAAGCCCTCGAGATGGCCGATACTGACTATTTTTATCAGGTTCCTGTAACCCTGATGATTTTTAGCTAAGAGCAGTAGATGGTAATTTTGCCTGTTTTCAGCCGTTTTATCCTTTCTGTTTCCGGCGGCAAGATAGATCTCACAACCAATAATCGGTTTCAGGCCCTCTTTTTTACAGGCTTTATAAAATTCAATCGCTCCGTACATTGCTCCGTGATCGGTGATTGCCAAAGAATTCATAGCCAGTTCTTTAGTTTTGGAAGTCAGAGATTTTATCTTAGGCAGGCCGTCGAGCAATGAATATTCTGTATGGACATGGAGATGAACAAAGTCCGAGCTTTTCATTTATTTTGCTTTAATTTTCTTAAAAGAATTTTTGTCACGATGTTTGGGTCGGCTTTCCCTTGGCTTTTTCTTTGAACCTGGCCGATTAAAAAACCGACCACTTGCGTCTTTCCTTGCCGATAGTCGGCGACCGCCTTCGGATTTTCCGAAATTGCCTGCTCTGCAAAAATGGCTATTCGGTCTTCGGATAAGCTGAATTTATTTTTCTCAGTAAGAATCTCTTCAACTAAGTCTTTGGGTTTAGTATCCTGCTTTGTTTTTTTGTTGACCATCCACCCGGCCAATTCTTGAGAGGAGATTTTGTTTGAGGAGAGCCTTTGGCTTTCCAAAAAAAGACGGACCGTTTCTTTTCGGCGGGCGATTATTTTTACCCATTGTCCTTTCACGCCGAGTTTCATAAGGTTGTCTTCTGCCTGCCAGGGCATTTCACTGATATTTTCACCGAATTTGGAGATTTGTTTTGAACTGAATTTGAAGGGCGGGATATCCGGTTCCGGAAAATAACGGTAATCTTTGGCCACTTCCTTGCCTCTTTGCGGGTAGGTAACCCCTTTTTGAGAATTAAAACCTCTGGTTTCCTGTTTTGGCAAAAGACCGGATTCAAGAATTTTGATTTGCCGCGATATTTCGTAGTCGATTGCTTTTTCCACGAACCTGAAGGAGTTGAGGTTTTTGATTTCTACCCGGTATTCCGGCAGTTGGTAATTGCCCGCTTGGTTGGTTTCGGCTACCGAGATATTGGCTTCTAAGCGCATCGAGCCTTTTTCCATATCGCAGTCGGAAAAACCAAGCCAGCGAATTGTCTGCTGAACTCTTTTAAGGTATTCTTTCGCTTCGCTGCTGGAGTGTATTTCCGGTTTGCTGACGATTTCTACCAGGGGAACGCCGCTTCTGTTGTAGTCCAAAAGAGTAGTTTCTTCGGTATGCAAGGACTTGCCGGTGTCTTCTTCTAAGTGAACGTCGCTGATGCCGATTTTTCCTGACTTCCCTTCCCCGAAAACAGGCAGGAAACCGTTAATCCCGATCGGGGCGAAGTGCTGGCTGATTTGATATCCTTTAGGCAGATCCGGATAGAAATAGTTTTTCCGGTCAAACCAAAAAACCGAATTGATTTTACAGTTTAAGGTTAAGGCAATAATAATGGTTTCTTCTATCGCTTTTATATTCGGTACCGGAAGCGCTCCCGGCAACCCTAAACAAACAGGACAGACATTGGTATTGGGTTTCTGTCCGAAATGCCTGTTGTGACAGGAGCAAAACATTTTGGACTTGGTCCTTAGTTCAACGTGGACCTCAATGCCGATTATTGGTAGATAAGACGATTTCATTGCCTCTTTGGGAAACATAAAATCCTAACGAAAGTATTGCTATGGCAATAATGGTTAAAAAGGCCTTTATTCCTAAAATTTCCGATAAAGCGGTCGAAATAAAGACCGAGGGGATGGAGGCAAGGGTGGTAAAGAAAGCTAAGGTGCTGAAAGTCTGGCCTCTTAGGTCTTTCGGAGTAACCTCTTGGATAAATGACTGAACCGGGGCGTTGATAATTGAGACGGAAACCCCGGCTAAAACCGCCAGTAAAACATTAAAAAATCTTCTGCTGACAAGGTTAGCGGGGTTGAGGAAGATGAGAAGCAGGAAATTGACCCCTAACATCAAAAGGCCGCGTCCGATCCACCTCCATTTTCTGGTTTTGCCCTGATATTTTCCTAAAATAATTGTTCCCGAAATTAGGCCGATCGCCAGCGGTAAAACTACCATGAAGCCGGCATCGTAAACAGAGGCCCTCAGAATATTTTTAGAAAAATCAGGCAAGAGGATGATCGTTGTTGCCAGCAAGACCTTAAACGCGATCATCAGGGAAAAACTATAAAGAATAAGTCTGTTTTGGCTTAAGAACTGGTAACCGGCTCTTATTTTATCAATTAGTTTCTCCAACTCCGTGCTTAAAGAAATGGCGGTTTGATCTGGGTTTTTTTCCTCCGGCAGAGTGGAAGCGACAAAACTGGCAACCAAAGGCATTGAAGCGATGATACTGATCGCTATCGGCAAGGAAACTATTTTTAATAAAACTCCGGCCAAAACAGAAGAAAATATCAATGAGGCATGATCTGTGAAAAACAAAAGATTGTTTGCTACCGGAAGATGACTTTTTTCGACCACGCCGGGAATTTTAGCCATTTCGGCAGGGTCGTTAATAGTGCCGATAGCGGCGTAAAGGAATAAAAGCGGGTAGGCCAAGTAAGGCTTGTCAATCGAGAAACTGATGGCAAAACCGTAAATAACCAGCCATTGGAGAAAGTTGGTTAGAACCAGAATCTTTTGTTTGTTCCAAAGATCAATTAGCGAGCCAACGAAAGGGCTTAGAAATAAAGTAGGTATGGTAAAAGAGATCCAGAGCATCCCCGAGGCGATATTGGAAGTAGTTACTTCAAAAGTTTTGCCGACAACAAGAAAGATTAGGGTATAGCCGGAAAGCTGGGACAAAGCATGGGCTAACCAAAGTTTTTTGAAACTGGGGTTTTTAGTTAATTGTTTTTCAATTTTCATATTCTCTAAAAGTTCCCGATTCTTTTTGGTATTGATGGCCGAAATTAAGAATTTTGGCCTCTTGGAAATGGGGGCCGATAATCTGAAACCCTATCGGCAGGCCTTTTTGGCTGAAACCGCAAGGCAAGGATAGTGAGGGCACTCCGGCTAAGCTTATTGGTACCGTAAAAACATCGGCTAAGTACATTTGCAAAGGGTCGTCCGCTTTTTCCCCGATTTTAAAGGGCGGAGTCGGAGAAACCGGGGCGACAATAACATCAACGGTTTTAAAGGCCTTTTCGAAATCTCTTTTGATTAGTGTTCTGATTTTGGTCGCTTTAAGGTAGTAAGCGTCGTAGTACCCGGCAGACAAGGCAAAAGTTCCCAGCAAGATTCTTCTTTTGGCTTCATCGCCAAACTTTCCCCTACCTTTACCATACCTGATTCCGTCGAACCTTGAAAGATTAGAGCTGGTTTCGCTGGGCGCGATCAGATAATAAACGGCAATGGCGTATTTGGTCATCGGCAATGAGATTTTAATTATCCTGGCTCCCATTTTTTCAAACCTATTGATTACTTGTTTTACTTTTTGGGCAACTTCCTGATCTAATCCTTTGACAAAATATTCTTTCGGAATGCCTATTTTTGTTCCCTTAATGCTTTTGTTTAACTGTTGGCTGTATTTTGGAATGGGTAAACTGCTGCTGGTAGCGTCTAACCGATCTTTTCCGGCAATTGCTTCCAGGACCAGAGCGCAATCCTCTACTGTTCTGGCCATAGGACCGACAGTGTCCAAGGAAGAAGCGTAAGCAATTGCCCCGTAGCGGGAGATTAAGCCATAGGTTGCCTTAAGCCCGACGACGGAACAAAACGAAGCGGGTAATCTAATGGAGCCGCCGGTGTCTTCGCCGATGTCAAAGACGGCCATATCTTTTGCTAAACAAGCCCCGGAGCCTCCGCTGGAACCTCCGGCGACAAAATCGGTATTCCATGGGTTTTTGGTAGTCATCAGGTCGGAATTTTCGGTTGAAACACCGTGGCCCCAAGCATCGCAGTTGGTTTTTCCGATCAGAACCGCTCCGGCCTGTTTTAGTCTTCGGTAAACGGCGGCGTCATACTGGGAGATATAATTTTTGAGAATGGCCGAGCCGGCAGTGGTTTTAATCCCTTTAGTCATATAAACGTCTTTCATTGAAAAAGGAATGCCGAATAACGGGGCGTCTTTTTTGGTTTTGTCTATTTCCGGCTTTTCGATTACAGTGATAAAGGCGTTTAGGCCTGGATTAAATTTTTTGATTCTGGACAAGAAGACTTTATAAACTTCTTCCGGCGAAACCTGTCCGGATTTAATTAACTTTTTGATTTGGTTAATGGAGAGACGCCAGAGATCCATTGGTTTAAGATTGCCACTTTACCCTTTTGGTAACAAAGTAATTGCCTTGATTAGCAACCTTTCTAATTTTGAGGTTTTTTAAGGATTTTAAGACTTGATCCGGGGTAATCCCGTCTTCAAAGAAAACATTGTTTATTTCTATCGTCCGGCTGGTTGATTCTACTGAAGAGACGTCAACCTTTTCCAGCTGTTTGATAAAGTTTAAAACCTCACCTAACTGATTTTGATATTCTTTAAGCTTTTTGCCGGACACTCTTAGTTTTGCCAGGGCAGACAGAGCGGGAATGTCGAAAAATGATGATTTCTTCTTTTTCATCTCAAGGTTGATTATACATTAACGATCTTACTCCCTGTAGACGCAAAACGGGCAGCGGACTGGCTCGGAATGACAGGAATCACGATCCTGGATCGTTTTAGGTCTTTCGATCCAGGATCGAAATATTTAGGGCGAAGTGCAATGGTTAAATGGTTTTCTCCGTTATCCTGATCCCACCACCGTGGGATGACCACGAAGGCTCCCCTCTGGAACAACCTCGTCATCCTGAGCGAAGCCCTGTACCGCCACAGTGGGA